>CAYUBO010000087.1:0-6285 GCA_964443095.1 uncultured Candidatus Peribacteria bacterium
AACGAACAGAAGACATATAACCAGTAATGCTACAACTTTTGGACTCTGATACGTTGCGTTACCGGGATTTGGCCAGAAGATATAAGTGATGATATTCATAGTGAAGAAATCTTAACTACTTAAAAAGTAATAAACAATGATCTGTTCATTGTTTTTCTTCCTCCTCTTTTTTTACAATCCCTCCTTTCTTCTGCAGTGATTTTCTCTGCATCTTCTTTACCGTTCCCGAGAGATCTTTGAGCATCTTTTCCATCTCCTTCTCTTTAAGAGTTCGTGATGGCCTGATCAGCAAATAGAGGAGAAAACCTACAACAGGAAGTGCCGCAACAAGAAGGATACTAAAGAACATCCACACAAATGAGTGTGTACGAATAAGAATGTCTCGTGTTGTATAGAAGACCAAAAAGATTACGACGCTTCCGAGTAATAGCATGCCACCCTGCACAGCACGAAGCATTGGATCATCTGCAAGGAATAGCATCCAAGGTTCAAGTTGCGCCTGCAAAACTTCGATCACCTTCATATCAGAGATGGGGATATTTTCTACGGTGCACTACAACGTACACGACTGATGCAAGTAATGCCAGCACTGCAAGAAACTGACTGAAGCGTAACTCAAAAGTTGCAAAAGGCAGCCATGACCTCGCGAGAAGATATCCGCCGAACACAACCAGCAAAAGCATTTCGTATAAAATCAGTCCTTTGCGTGAGAGTGATAATTCCACTGCGGCAAAAAGACCAAGACTTATAAACAGAAGAATCAACACTACAAAATCCATTCGTGTTGCAAATACAGGGATGGAAAAGTCGCCACGGAAGTACTCGAATAAGAATGTCATGATCGAGGCGCAGAAGATTCCCATCAACGTTACTGCTCCTGCACGTTCGGATTTCTTTCTGATAACGAGAAGAAGGAATGTGAGAAGGAAAAAGAAGAGTGCGTAGTAAAGTTGTACAGGATGGATGGGAACCGTGTAGCGCACTCCAATTGTGCTGTAAGTGACTCCCCAAAACACATCTGTCGGAACACCGTACGCCTGTCCTGAGAAAAACTTTCCTAGCCAGTCAAACACAAGACCGAAACATGCCGCAGGCACGAGCACATCCAGCCACTGCAAAAATGTAGCACGATGACTTCGTGTTGCCCAGAATAGAATAAAACCGATTCCGATTACACCACCAAGAAAACTGAATCCACCATCCCAAAGAACAAAAAGTCTCAACGGATCTCTTAGGTACACACGATACTGCGCGACAACTGAAAACACTCTTGCTGCAATGACAAATGCAATCATGTATCTCCATGCATTGTCACGGAAATGCTGCAATGAAAGATGCGCGCTTTGTGCAAGCCTCAAAAAGAATTCCAGTGAGAGCCAAACTCCAATCAGGAAGAAGAGCAATCTTGTCCAGAATATGAACGGGCCAACGGTGAACGCCTCAAACATCGATTAACAGGGTATCAGAGTGACGGATAATGAGAAATGAGCTATCCAATGGAAGCATCTAATTTCCTCTTTTTGATGTCTTCCTTGGTCTTCTTTAGGAATTCATCAAGTGAGACTTCCACCTGGTTTTTCGTCTTCACATTGCGCACAGCTGCAGATTTGCCCTTCACTTCCTTGTCTCCAAGGACGAGAAGATACGGAATCTTTTGCTTCTCACCTTCACGAATCCTCTTACCGAGTGACTCTGTGGAATCAAAATACTCAACGCGAATCCCCTCCTCCACGAGTTTATCCATAACTTCCTGCGCATAGTCCTCGTGCGCTTTTGCAACCGGAATAGCTGCGACCTGAATTGGCGCGAGCCAAAGCGGGAAGAGGCCAGCGAAGTGTTCAATCAAAAATCCTATTGTTCGTTCATGAGTCCCAAGTGGAGCACGATGAATACAAAGTGGCGTTTTTTCAGACCCATCTTTATCTACATATGTAAGACCCAGTTTTGCAGGGATATCGAAGTCCACCTGATTAGTCGCGATAGTAAATTCACGACCAATTGCACTCCATATCTCAATATCAATCTTAGGACCGTAAAATGCAGCCTCATCAGGCACCTCAACAAATTCACAGCCTGATTTTTGCATTACCTTACGAACAAGCTCCTCCGTCTTTATCCAAAGATCAGGCTTATCCACATACTTTTCTCCGAGCCCCTTTTTGTCGTGCAAAGAATAGCGCATGACATATTTATCAATCCCAAGAATTTTGAAGTATTCGAGATACATCTTTGTAACCGCCAAAAACTCATCTTCAAACTGCTCTTCACTGCAGTAGATATGCGCATCATTCATTGAGAGTGATCGAACACGCATCAAACCAAAGAGTGCACCGGAATCTTCGTAACGATAACAGTGACCATACTCAGCAAGTCTCATTGGTAGTTCACGATAACTTCGCTTTTGTGACGCATAAATCTCATGATGATGAGGGCAGTTCATCGGTTTCACGTAGTACTCCTCTTCATCTCCATCAAGATGCATGGGTGGGAACATCGCTTCCTTGTAATGCGCCAAATGTCCTGTTCTCTCATAAAGCTTTCCTTTCGCAACATGTGGTGTGCGCACACGTGAGTAACCGCCCTTCTGCTCCATCTCTTTTGCTAGATCCTCCAATGCATCTGTAATTACGGTTCCCTTTGGAGTCCAAAGAGGCAATCCGGGCCCAACTGCTTCGCTGAATGTAAACAGATCTAATTCTTTTCCAAGTTTGCGGTGATCTCGTTTCTTTGCTTCCTCCAGCATAGTGATATGTGCACTGAGTTCTTCTTTTGATGGAAAGGCTGCAACATATATCCGAGTAAGCTGCTGATTCTTTTCATCTCCACGCCAATATGCTCCCGCAAGGCTCATAATTTTAAATGCGTTTGCCGGAAGATCTTTAAGATTTTCGACGTGTCCTCCTCTGCAAAGATCAACAAAAGTCTCGTTGCCTTTATCATCAAGATTTATGTAGTGCGTAACTTCTTTCTCCCCCTCAGACGCAAGGTCTTCAATCAATTCAACCTTGAACGTTTGCCCATTCTTTTTCCAATACTTCTTCGCATCATCAATGCTAAATGTCTCCACCTTAAAAGACTGTCCTCTATTGATAATTTTCCGCATCTCTTTCTCTATCTTAGAAAGATCATCCTCTGTGATCGGTTCTTTAAATAGGAAATCGTAATAACAACCAGTATCGATTGGAGGTCCAATAGTTACCTGAGTTTCCGGCCATAAATTGAGAACTGCTTGTGCCAGAACATGCGCAAGGCTATGGCGCATTTTGTATAGATCATCGATCTGTGGTTCTGCTGCGGGACACATGATGAGAAAAGGGTATCAGATGAATAGAAAAAAAGAACCCCTGTTCTTGGCAGGAGTGCTTACTATGGAATGAAAATAAACGAATGCAGCTCCTACCTAGAAGGCGGTTGTAGTTGTGGTCGTTGTTATCAACGAGGAGTGCATTACGAGATTATTATACAACTTCAGCTTGTGATGCTCAAAAAGATTCCGACGATTCCAAAGAATCCTAGGATAAGGATTAGAAAAGGAAATTCTAACAATCCTTATCGTTGGAATCCTTGGATTCTTAGGATTCCTTTCAAACAAGTCCTACTTCCTGCTCAATTGCCCGCATTTCCCTAAGAAGCTGAGGATCCTGCTGAATTTTAGTTTCAATCTTATCCACTGCATTCATAACTGTTGTGTGATCACGATTTGAGAAGAGCGTACCTATACTCACATAGCTCATCCTCAGATACTTCTTTCCGAGATACATCGCCATCTGACGCGGAAGGAGGATTTCCTTCACGCGTGAAGATCCGACCATGTCCTGTACGGATACTGAGTAGTACGCACTGATTGTCTCCATGACATCCTGAAAAGTAGGGGCACGCTTTTGAGGTGCCTCAAAACCGACTTCTTCCTCTTCCTCATGAGGATCTTTGTTTAGCTTACGCATAATTTCAGCAATGCTCTTGATAGTTGGCACGCGCTCCTCCAGTTCATACTGCGCAACTGCCTGCATCAAAATCCCTTCAAGCTCACGAACATTCTTAGTTGTGTGCTCAGCAATGAACTGAAGCACGGACATATCTATGAAGAGCTCATACTCTTTGGATTTCTCTACAAGTATCGCAAGTCTCGTTTCATAATCCGGCTCAGCAACATCCGCAATCATTCCGCGTTCAAACCGTGAGATGAGACGCTTGTCCAGATACAACTCATTCGGCGGTCGGTCTGCGGAGATAATAAGTTGCTTGCTTGATTCATAAAGTGAATTGAATGTGTGGAAGAACTCTTCCTGTGTCCTCTCCTTGTTTGCAATGAACTGGATATCATCAACTATCAAAACATCCACATTCCTGTAGCGCTTGCGGAATTGATCCATCTTCTGGAGTCGTATTGCTTCAACTACATGATTAGTAAAATCTTCTGAAGTTGTATAAACAACTGTGGACTTCGGCATGGTTCTGAGGATTTCATTGCCGGTTGCCTGAAGAAGGTGAGTCTTTCCGAGCCCAACACCACCGTAAAGAAATAGTGGGTTGTACCTTCCTCCGGGATTCGTAGCAACGGCACTGCACGCGGCTTGCGCGAGTCTGTTACTTGTTCCAACAATAAAGTTAGAAAGATTGTAATCCGGATTAAGTATTTTACTTACGACACCCTCAGCCATCTTTACTTCCTGCTTGCCAGGGAGCTTTCTCTTTTTGCTTTCGGGAAAGTAGTCCAATAATTCAACAGTTTTGTCGCGATTATCCTTCAGACTTCCATCAACTTTGTATACGACCTTCTCGATGGAAGGCTCTACTTCTTTTGCAGCATCAAGAACAATCGTCTGGTAGTTCTCGAGATGCCACGTTAGGTACATCGGGAGAGGAAGGCCAATGACAATCGTCTTATCTTCTTTGCTCAAGATCGCGGTATCGCGGAACCACGTTATGAACTGTCCTCGCTGCATCTTAGGTTCAACGATGCGAAGTACTGCTACCCACATATCTTTGAGCTTCGGATCAGTTGCCGTTTCCGCAGGTGCGGTACTAGAACAGACGGGCGACATCGTAAATAGTTATGATAAGAATGAGTAGTATAAGAACGGTGAATCCAATTGCATTTGTTGTAAGTTCAAACCTTCTATTAAGAGGTCTGCGTGACACGAACTCCGCAAGTACGAATAGCAACCGTCCTCCATCCAATGCAGGAAACGGAAGAATGTTTAAGACTGCCAAACTCAAGCTGAGCAGCGCAACAAGTCTCAAGTACGTCATTAATCCTTCCTGGACCGACGAGTGTGTTAGCTGATAAATGCCAACGATTCCCGCAATTCCTTCAGGTACCGTACCGGTACGCGTTAGCGAACTGACCAATCTTCCAATACCCAAAACAGTCTGTACTGTCATAACCTTCGTTTCACGTAGTGCTAGGGCAAAACCTTGCATTATGCCTCGCTTTGGAACTACCAGATCAAGGGCCGTAGAAGTGAGAACAACACCTGTTTTTCCTTCCTGCAAAACAACACGGTAAGTCTCTTCGCTGTCAAATTCTTCGCCTGTCAAAAGAGTGTACGTTACACGCCACTTTTCCTCTTGAAGAGGAACCACTTCAGTTGGCTTTGTAATCTCTACACCATCAATTGCTTTAAGAATGCTCTTTGGAGGAACGCCAACTTTCGCAGCAGCACCTCCACTCATTACATCTTCAATCAGCACTCCAAGCGTTAGATCAATCTCACCCCTCGCTGATGCAGCCTCCATATCTTCAACTGTCAGATACGTCGGAAGCCACCTTCCGTATGAGAATCCAACTGTAAGAAGAGACACTGCAAGCACAAGGTTCATGAAGACCCCTGCAACAAGGATTATTACACGGGCATATATCGGAGCCTTTGCAAAACTCCCCTTCTGCTTTCTGTCTGCCTCTGTGAGAGCGTTCTCTCCCTTTAGACGAACAAAACCTCCAAAGGGAACCCAGTTGAGAGTGAAATCTGTACCACCTTTTTTAAATAATGTCTTCGCCTTTGGAGGAAGACCGAACCCAAATTCTTCAACCGTCACTTTGAAAATCCTTGCTGCTTTGAAGTGTCCCCATTCGTGAATCAGAATAAGTACACTCAAGAGGACAATGAAAGCCAGAGCTGAAAGCAGCACCGTCATAAGTTAAGACAGGTTCTTAATCAGAGGAAGTGCATCGTAGCTGTCCCGTGGAAAACTTAAAAGTTTTCCACACCTACTTTATGTTGCGTCCTGAGTGTAAGTTGTTGGAATAAAACAAGGTTGCAAAAAGTAGTCAGTTGTATGCAG
>CAYUBO010000088.1:0-6250 GCA_964443095.1 uncultured Candidatus Peribacteria bacterium
GCGCGTCTTGAGTTAAATTGCCATTCCCGGTCCGACTGTGTTGATCTCTGTGAACCCATATGCAAACATTTCTGCGCAAGCTCTAGCCACTTCTGCGATGTTGAGAGCATTTGGGGAGAGCTTGATGAAGATGGGAATATCCCCGCTCACTTTCTTCACTGTTTCTGTAACTTTCGCTGCATCTGGTGCGCTGCACGCGAACGGTTTCCCGAACTCATCATCAACATTCGGACAGCTAATGTTTACCTCGAGGAAATCCGGCTTCAATTCTACAATCGCCTCTGCGGTTTCTCCAAAATCCTTAATGGAACCCGCAACAATATTTGCAATGAGTGGAACCGGTTTATCTTTCATATAGTTCCCGATTTCCTCTCGCGCTTTTTCTACACCTGCATCCGGAAGTCCCACCGCATTCATCAACCAATGCTCGGTGGAAATGATCGTCGGATTTGGGTGTCCTTTGTGCTCTTTGAGCCAGACTGATTTTGTTGTAATTCCTCCTGCACCATTCTCAGCAACTCTCTTCCAGCTACTTGCCGTGATTCCCCAAATGCCCGAGGCGAGAACGGTCGGGTTCTCAAATGTTACCCCGAGTATTTCCTGCTTTAAATTCACGTCATCCGCATTGTAATGAGATTTTCAGATCAATCAAATTAAACCTTGCGTTCGTGTGGGAACAGCGTATCTCTGCGGATCCAGACGGCTATGAACAAAATTAGTCCAAAGAGCACTAAACGCATAGGACCTAGGATATCCGGCGGGAGAGGAACCAAACGAAGTCCTTCTTTGAGGAATACAAGCAATACAATTGCTAACGAAACCCCAAGAACACTTCCCGGTTTACCAGCAACTGTGATCATCACGTACATAATGAGAACCGGGAACATGGAATCATTTGGATGAAGTAGCCCGATGTACTGCATCCAGAAGAAGATGACAATGCTTGTTCCTACGCCTGCAATCATGAAGGCAACTGTCTGCACATATGCACGGTTGATCCCGAGTGACTTTGCATGCCATTCGTTCTCAGAGAGCGCAGTGAGCTGCCGACCGAGAGAACTCTTATCGACAAAAATCATAAAGATCATCCAGAGAATTGCGACAATGACCATCGCGATTGCAATGCTTGCCTGACTTTGAAAAATGGGCATGCGCTGAATACCGGGAATGCCCAATGCGCCACGTGTCACAGAATTCCAGTTGAGCACAACTGCAAGGAGAGCGAGGTGTACTGCAATAGACATGATCCCCAAACCATCAGGTTCAAGTCGCAGTGAGAGCCATGCAAAGAATACTGAGATGATTTGTGAAGCGATCAGACACACTACAAAACCCCAGAAATGGCTGCCCGTTGCCTGCAGAGTGATTACGAATGCGTATCCGCAGACGAGGACGGTTCCAACAGGCCCGAAATGCAGGATTTTTCCTTTTCCAAATATGAGGTTATACCCCAGTACCGAAGGGAACCAGTTTGCAATAATGAAGACGACGTGAAGGAAGAATCCCATTACGCAGTACGGGTGGAAGTAGCAAAGAGTCCTGTCGGCTTAAATAGCAGGAAGAAGATTATGAAGATGAGTGCAACAGTCTGCTGGTATCCGGCTGGCACATAGAACGCACCGAACCAGTGCACACCTACCACTAGCTGTTCCAATAGCGCAATCACGTATGCGAAGAATACCGCTCCCCATATATTTCCTTTTCCACCAGCAATAATTGCCGCATATGCCTTGATTGTGAGCGGGAATGCAAGCAATGGAGTCAGGTTCTGGTCAATCCCAATGAATATGCCACCGGATGCAGCAAGTACTCCACTAAGTATGAATACAAGCCGATGAAGAATTGGTGCATTCACACCTAAACTCATGGCCGCATGATCATTCTGCACAACAGCTCGTATGCGCCTTCCAAAAGCCGTGGAGTGGAAGATATATGCAAAGAGCATGAGGATGAGCAGTGTGACAAGGATGAGGACGACCTGCTCCACACTGATGTGTGCACCTGCTACTTCATACGTGTTCTTTAATCCCGGGAGAATGGCTCGGGGTCTTTCTTCAAAGAAGAGGAGAAGAAGTCCATCCAATATCATACTCAGGGCAATGGTCGTAACGAGTGGGAGGAACCTGTGTCGCTTGTAGAATGGTGCGACAAAAATCTCGAATGTTATCCACGTGATAACAGCTCCAATGATCAGTCCTCCGATAATGCTGACAAAAAGATTGATCCCAAGAGATTGATGCAACCACCACGTCGCGTATCCGCCACAGAGCACCATTTGCCCCAGTGCAAGATTAAAGATACCAAGAACTCCATATACCAACGCCAGCCCTCCTGCTATAAGTGCGGCGAGAGAGCCAGCGATAAGTGCGTTTGCGAGTAACTGCATCCAGTCTAGTCTACCGCAATATAGTCGATTCTGACGAATTTGCCGTCCTTTACCTCACGAAGTGCAATTGGAATACCTACTACATCTCCATTCTCATCAAACGAGATTTTACCAACGGTTCCATTGTACTTACTCATGCCGTACAAGTAATCGCGGATTGCCGTGCCTTCAGTTCCAGCTTTTTCAACGGCCTGTGCAATAACACCCATTGTGTCATATCCGTAGGCTCCCCATGCCATGTTCGACTGAGGCTCCCCATACTTTTCAATGAACTTCTTTCCGAATTCACTTTCATCACCAATTGTTGGGACGTTAACAACTTTCAATCCTTCAGCTGCTTCTCCGGCCAACTCCGTTACAAGAGCTCCATCAAGAACATCGTGCCCAATTGCAGGTTGAGTAATCCCCTGTTCACGCAACTGTACAAGCATTATTGCTCCAACATCCGGAACCTGAGCATTTGTCACAAGAACATCAAAATCAAGATCTTTGAGTCGTGTGAAAATTGTTCTGAAATCTTTGGTCCCCGGCTCTACCATCTCATCGAACACAAAGTTCTCTTCACCAAATTTCTCCATTAGTTGTGAGCGGAACGCTCCACAGAAGTCTGTGTTCTCGCTGACAATTGCAATGTTCTTATATCCTTCCTCAGAAAAATGCTTTGCCATTGCAGTGGTCCTCAATGCATCACTTGGATACGTTCGGAAGAAGAAATCACTTGCAGTCGTGAGATCAGGACTACTTGAAGAAGGTGAAATCATTACAACTTCAGCTGCTTCTGCAATCGGAGCAGCAGCAAGGCTTTCTCCACTGCATCCTGCTCCATGAATAACAACAACATTGTCTATATTCACGAGCTTCTGGGCCGCTGAAGCAGCATCATTACCGGTACAACGTCCATCTTCTGCAATAATCTCAATTGGACGACCATTTACTCCTCCTGCTGCATTTATCTCTTCCTGCATCATCTTTGCACCATTAAGTATGTCAGCTCCTAGAGAAGCAATACCTCCAGTGAGAGGAGTAATCAGTCCAACTTTGATAGGACCTTCATCACCAGATGAACCTGTCTGGCATGCAACAAGTGCAACCGATAGAATTGATGTGAGAGCGAGAAAACGTTTCATAGGAAAATAAGGAAAAAGAATTAATCAGTGAGTTCGACAATCTTTCCATTCTCGAACATTTTGTGAACATTGCGGATTCCAACAACCTCCCCCTTGTCATCGAAGCTGAATCTTCCTGAGGAACCATCATATCCCCTCAAACCATATAGATAGTCACGAATTGCTTCGCTATCTGTTCCAACTTCACCGATTGCTTCAAATAGAACTCCTGCTGCATCGTACGCAAGAGTCGCAAAGCTCATGTTGGATTGTGCTTCACCATGCATTTCCCGGAACTTCTCTGCAAATGGCTTCTCATCACCCTTTGCTTTCTCTCCAAGAAGATTGGAAACATTAAACATGTGCATTCCTTCTACTGCCTCCGGTGCAAGTTGTACAAGATTCAGACTATCGGCAATGTCCTGACTTACGATAGGCTGCTGCATCCCTTGCTCACGATACTGCTGAATCATTGGAGCAAGAACGGAGTCTGTCTGCGGGTTGCTTACAAGAACATCGTGTTCAATGTCCTTTAAGCGAGCCATAAGTGTCCTGAAGTCTTTGGTATCCGGATCAACCGTTTCATCGAACACCACTTCTGCCTTCTTAAGAGAATTTTTCAGTGCATCACCCAACGCAACTGCGTAATCAGTATTCTCTGTAATGATCGCAACCTTCTCATATCCTTCCTCTTCAATGTAGTTAGCCATATCAACTCCTTTCAGGGCATCACTCGGCATTACGCGGAAGATAAAATCACCTGCATCTGCGATGTCAGGATTGCTACTCACAGGAGAGTTTTGCACGATCTTTGCTGCTTCAGAGATTAAAGCTGCAGCTAGCGTCTCACTGCTGCACTGTCCACCAATGATGGCAACAACATTATCAACATGAATGAGTTTTTGTGCTGCAGACGCGGAATCATTACCAGTGCAACGCCCATCTTCAACGACTACTTCAATCTGGCGTCCATTGATTCCTCCTGCGGCGTTTACTTCCTCAACATGAATCTCCACTGCGTGGAGCGTATCTTTACCGTAGTTTGCAGCGCCACCAGTCAAAGGACCTATGTATCCAATTTTGATTGGACCTTCATCTCCTCCGCCAGGAGCCTGACAAGCTACTAAAGCGAGGGACAACAAAGAGAGTACTGCGAGAGTTTTCTTCATACTAAAAAAGGGGAATAACAGGAGAATTTTGCTATACAAGAGAGGTTTTGGCAAGGGAACTGTTTTCTTTTGTAGAAAGCCAATATATGAAGCAAGAGACAGTGAATTTTGAATCCTTTTTCCCAATTCCTATTCCCTACTCCCTACTCCCTAGGTTGTCGGATCTGCCCCAAAATAGACTTTCTGCAGCTCTTTGCTCTCCTTTACTTCCCCAGGAGTGCCACTCATAACCATCTTTCCAACATCTAAGACGACAATCTGATCACATAGATCGGATATGAATGGAAGATCATGCTCAATGATCAAAACTGTCTTTCCTTCATCTCTCAATTCTTTAATCAGGTCTGCGACCTGAGTTGTCATCTTCGGAGATACTCCAGCAGTCGGCTCATCAAGCAGGAATAACTCCTTTCCGCACTTGAGGGTGCGAGCAATTTCCAGAAGACGCATCTGGCCTCCGGAAAGGGAGCTGGCCTTCTTGTGCGCATGCTCAGAGAGGCCGATCATCTCGAGTGTCTGCTGCGCTACTTCTTTCAGGTTCCCAAGCTCCTTGCGTTGCTCCTTTGGAAGTGCCTCTAGTGCAACGAGAATATTCTCTTCAAGGTTCATCTCACGAAAGATTCCAAAGTTCTGGAATACCCTCCCTATTCCTCTCTTCGCTCTTTTTGATGGGAGGAGCGTTGTAATGTCTTCTCCCTGGAGGGTAATTTTCCCTCCTGTTGGTCTAAGAAAACCTGAAATTACATTAAATAGTGTTGTCTTCCCGCTCCCATTCGGCCCGATAAGACCGATGATTTCTCCTTCTTTCACATCAAATGAAATCCCCTTCAGAATCTCGTGATTCTGAATTTTTAGCGACACATTATCGAGTTTTAGGAATGCCATAGACATCCTTGTACCAATGCCTCGGAAAAAATGCAATCAAAATACGATCTACGGCTGCACTGATGACTTCCACTTCTCGTGCCCCATAGCCCCGAGAATCGGGGCGAAGGGGTATGACTTGGCAAATTTGCAAGGAAGAGTATCTTCCAATCCAATGGAGAAAAGCTTTCACACACCATTTAGAAGAAGGCGCCAAAATAAACCTCGTTGGCGAATGCGTAAGGCAAAGGCAAATTTACATGCACACTCGAATGTTACCGATGGAAAATTAACACCAGGTGAGATTGAAGCTCTCGCACGATTAGTACGAATGTACATTGCAATAACTGACCACAACAGAGTTGACGGTGTTATGAATACCAAATCAAAATACATCCTTCCCGGGATAGAGGTAACTTTTCAGGAACCACAAGGAATGGTTGACCTACTTTTCTATGCTGACACAAGAACCGCACTACAGGAATTCTTCGATAATGAAATAGCAGACTATGCAAACAAAAGGAACTTTGCTCTACCAATTGATAGGAATATTCTCGAAGTTGTCCAAGCTGCAAAGAAAATGGGAATGGAAATTATTGTTCCACACTATGGGGAAAGAAGTTGTGGTATCTGTATTCTGGACAGAGAGACTCAACAACAAATTGTAATTGCAAATCCACTAGTGGAAATTAACGGTCAATTCAAAGACAGCATAAATGATATTT
>CAYUBO010000089.1:0-3965 GCA_964443095.1 uncultured Candidatus Peribacteria bacterium
GATTTTATAAGCCCGCCAAAACTTTTGTACACAAGCTATTCCGATCGCGGCAGAGTAGTGGTATTTTCTTCCATGGGGGCGGACATAGTCGATTTTGAGATCGGGAGCATTTTCGTGTCAGGCCGCCTTATGGACGAGAATGTAAAATCTGAAATATTGGAGCATCTTAAGGATAGATACGGCATCGTACCGGAGGCATGCGATAGCGTAAGAATAAGGCTCCAGGGGGCGGAATCAGAGCATTATTTGGGTGTTATAACTGCTGAGGTGCGGTTTAAGGATGGCTCGCGCACTATTCCCGCTGTGACCTTTGTACTTGATGATGCCATGGATAAATACACTCATTTCTTCAGGGATAAATATCCTTTGGATATATTCAGCGAGCCGACCCCGAATGAAGGCGCAACCGGTGAGACAAAAGTATATGTTGAAAATGAAGTAGTGTCCATAGATACCTGGGGCCCTGCTGAGAACGGGTCCGATGTTTTTACGGAACAGGACTACGAAGTAAATCTTGTCACAGAAGAGGTCAATAGAGTTGATGATTCAGGCCAAAAGACCCTGGTAACTGATCCTGCCACGAAAACATATCTCGGCCAAAAACTCCGGAATGCACTGGAAGCTACAGAGATCGACAGAAAGATAAAAAGCGCTGGTCGATTTACAAAATTTACAAAAGACGAAGAGGAAATATACAAAGTCCAGAAGAAAGCTCTTGAACAGGCTATAGGCCCGCTCAATGATGGCGCGAAGAACGATGCCCGCACTTCAACCGCCGGCGAACCCGCCGCACGCACGTCAACTACCGATGCCGTTGCCATCGCTAGTTTTCTTGAAGAGTTTGTAGAACCGGCTCAAAGCCTTGGCAAGGAATTTGTTCGAGATCACTGGAATAATGATATAGTACCACTTCTACCTATTGCAGGTTACATGTTTGAATCAATAATTCCACGTGCAATAAGCCAAAAAGGCGAAGCGTGGGTTCTGAAAAATTGGGGACTTTTGACAGAGCTATATAAAATAATAGCCGAAACCCAAACACGCCAATTCTACGCTGTGGATGAATTACTTGCTCCATTCTGCATTGAAATGATAGAAAGAGCAGGATCAGAAAATGCTGTACAGCCGCAAGCGCTTATTGATGATTTGCGCAGCCTCGCGGAAGGCGATTTTGCATTAGTATACGCTATCAGAAATTACAGGCAACAGGCGGAAAAAAGTGCTGCTGTCAGCACGCTGCGCTCTCTCAAGAAAGAAATTACGCCGCTTACTAAACACCGAAATATCTGGATACAGCGCAACGCGCAATCTTTAGTGGAGAATGTTATTCCCGGCAGAATTGAGTACTTGCAGGCGAAGAAAAGAGACGATGACGCGTCAAAAAGAGACCAAAGGCTAAAACTTGCGGATAAGAAAAGACAGCGTGCCTGGCAGGCAAAGATCCTTGGAATAGGCAATAAGATGATAGAAAGATACAGCACAGCATTGGATATGCGCATAGCCCATAAAGAGACAGAGATAGAGAGCGAACCCGGCATGGCTTCTATTGCGCCAAGGGGCGTATTGAGTCTTGACCACAAAGTATCTCTTTGCCACGATATTGTTGGTTTTGACAGGGAGCTTGCGGAAAGATACGGGGATCGCTATATAAGGGCGTTAAATTTCCTGGTGCCTCACGAATGCGGGCATACGCTGCAAAAAACACTCAGCGGAGAGAATTATAGTATAACGCCCCCTGCTTTTGATGGGGAGCCATTCGTTCTTTTAGCTAGCCGGGATAGCATAGCATCGAGATATGAGGAGGTAGTTATTGACCGTATCGGGTACGAACTTGCTAACCGCGTATATGTACATAATGCACTGATGCTTGAGCGGGACTATAATCGCACTGAAAGGCATATATTAGGGCTGATAGAAAGCGTAAGGATTCTCATTGAATACAGCCGCACAGAAAGAGGAAAGAAAGAGCTGACAGCCCTGCTCCCTGATTTAGCGCGCCATGAAGCCAACTTACATGAGCAGGTTGCGGATAAAGAAAGAATAAGAGAATCTATCTTAAGCGATGCGGCCGTCCTGATCAATGATCTTCACAAATACGCCTTTTCGCTCCTTGCTGACCAAGAACATAGGCAAGCGGCATATGATAAACTTGTAACTGCCTACCGTAAGGTTTTCAGAGATACACATGTAGAACTGTGTCCGCGCACATCTGCCGCTCGCACCACGACTACAGAAGTAGAGAAAGATCCCGAGGACTTTCTGCCGAACCGCAGAGAAGCTGTAAGACAGTATTTAATTTCGCTAGGGGCAGATTTTAACAAGCTAGAACCAGACAGGCCGGTAAATGTAACTATGCGGGGAACAAAGGCAGTAGAATACTACACCTATGATGAATATATGGAATATATGATACCGAGGGTTCAAGCGCTTGCAAAAAGCCTTAAAAGAAATGTGGGTATTCATGTTATGCCATCCGCAGAACTACCTGGAATTATGGAAACGTATTTTTTAGGAAATGCATATGGTGTTGTACCCGATGTACTTCGGCAAAAAGGCGTTGATAGAGATGTAACTGTAGCGAAAGATTTTTTGCATAAGTTCATCCCTACATTCCATGGTGCACATGGTTTTGGATATAAAACCAGAAATGAAAAACCTTCAGTACCGGTGGCTCTTTTTATCAATGATTACAATGCTCATTCTGGAAAAGTGTTAAGTGAAGGTTACTTCCTCCATGAGGACTTAGGCTTAGACTATAGCTCCATGGCACTTTTTGAAGAGAAACTTTATGGTATGATCCAATGGGAATTTGACGAGCTGGACGGCGTACCTAACGAAATCGTAAGAATGCGAATGGCAGAGAAGTACATTGACAAGCTCCTTGAAATTGCCCAAATGGACATAGAGGAAGGTAATGCCGCCGCACGTACCTCAACTGGTGAACCCGGCAGCTCAAATACTGCTTTTGTGAGCCAAATCAGCCATTTACATGTTCCAGAAGCTATCAAGGACGGAATTGATGCGACGTACCTCGATTTTTATGCGCACCAGGAAGATCTTATTGCGGATACAAAACAAGCATTAGAATCAGCAAAATCATATGGAAGGGAAGGGGCAGTTTCTATTCATCGGGATGCGCTGGCCGGGCATCTCGAAGAAATAAATATAACCGCGCAGATCGCATCCCGCTTAAAAGAAGGCAATATCGCGGCATTATATGATTATCTCATTGCATACGCCAATACCCACCCGGATGATATCAGTATTACTCAAGACGAGATTTGGAAATCAGAAAAAACAATTCCCACCATACCGGGGTATTTTCTTACATGTATTAAGAGAATTACCCAGAAAGGCTATCCTGATACCATATTGGGTAATGCAATAGAGACAGACATCAATTGTCCTATCTCTCGCTTTATTCACCTCGTAGGTTTAATAGTTGAAAGCGGCAACATCCGGCAGGATAGAGACACGCTCACCCGTTTTATAGAACGACGTCTGCGTAGCTATGAGCTGAAAGAAGAGTTTACCCCTCTTGCCTCAGTGGATAAGCACGATATTGTAGCGTACGCGATCGAAGAGCTATTGTTACTTAACGACCAACGCTTTTATAAACCGAAATACGGCGAAGAGGATCAACTGCTATATGTACGCAGCCAGGATCGGAAGTTATTTTTCCGCAAAGAATACAGCGCTGAATCTGAAAAAGAACTGAGCTATCACTCTGATATGAATAATCCGGTGAGAGAGTACTTAGGATCCCGCATAGGACGCGCGATCGGAGCAAACGTGGCTGAGACAGTTGTTACGCCAGAAAATGTCTTTGCGGCTCTATCGCTGACTACTGACCCCAGATCATTGCCGCAACAGACAATGGCACAGTCAGAGGCAGCGGCACTGGTATTAAATATCTTTATAAGACGCTGGGATGACCCGAAATTCATGGTGCAGCGCAGCCGTGT
>CAYUBO010000089.1:4017-6033 GCA_964443095.1 uncultured Candidatus Peribacteria bacterium
TTGATTTTGATCAAGGCTTTGCGCACGAATGCATCGATATGAATGAATATCTCAGCAGATTTAGATGGAACCGCGATCAAATGGAAAGCTATTTTTCATACTGGAACCCGGAAGATTTCGACATCCCTACAATATGGCAAGTTATAGAGGAAGTAAAGCGTTTAGACATAGATGCCCTTATCAATGGTGTCAGAACAACCCTTAGAAAAAGAGGATTCCCGAAAGAAAGTACTAGCCTTCTGAGAGAATACAGCCAGACACTTAAAGCCACACAGGAAACCATTGAAGAAGATGTTAGGAGCTCTTACAAAACAATAATAGGATGGGAATTGGAAGGCGGTACCCATGCCCGCACTACGTCAGTATCCTCTGAGATAACCAGGGATATTCCTGCCTGGTTTGAAAGGATTTTATCGCAGTTTCCTGAAGAAGAGGCTGCTGAGATGGCGAGGGTATTTAGAGAAACAGTTGCTGAAAACGCCGTTAAAGTAGAAAAAATAACACAGGATGCAGCCCGCTATAAAGAAAAGTTTGACACTTTGCTAAAAAAGATCAGCGATAAACCCACGGTGGTGCTTATTACAGGCCAGCATCCGCTTGAGTTTAGCAGTGTCTTTATTGCTCAAAGGGCCGGTGCCATACTTCAGGTGCTTGGATTTAATACTATAGAAGAACATCTGCCAATTGAAACCACAATGCTAGATCTTATTATCCGCAAACACGAAGAACTTATTAAAGCAAAGGACGTGCATATCTCGAGAAAAGAAACCTGGGCTGACCTTTATGCTGAATCGGAGTTACGGGCAAATTATCCAAATGCTCATATTGTCAGTTTCCATAATTGCTCATTGGATCGTTTGGAAGATAGAAGATTGCAGGAGCTGCATACAACAGATACGAGAAAATTGCAAGACCGGGGAACAGCCGTTTGGTTAAGCAAGGTACCAGCGGGTATGTGGGTTTCAGAAACTTTAGCAATATGCAGAGCAATGCCTAAAACGTTCCTTGGCAAAATAAGAACTCTACGCAAGAAATTTAAAGCACAGTCGGAGATATTGAATAATATTCAGCAAAAAGTAATTGTTGATCTTGCAAAAACCAAAGCCAAAGGTTTTATGTCTGATGACATTGTTGATAAATGTGTTGAGGAAATACTTAATTCGATAATCCAGGCACAATCCCAGCCTCAAGATGATGATTCGCTCGATGAAATGACCGCCCGCACTTCAACCGCATCCACGGCTAACCAGGAAGATATTGCTGACTCGGCGCAAAGGTTTGTAGAAAGAGACATAAACATGCTTTTACAGCTTTTAAGAGGAGATTATATAAACCCTGAATTCTTCAAAAGCGTGCACCTACGTGTAGAGATAAATAATAACAGGATATCCAAAGACCCCACAGAGCGCGGAGAGATAGAGGCCATAGCAGAGAAATGGCTAAACATAGTCCAATCACACACCAAAGACCACACCGGACAGGTAGCCTTCAATGGAAGCAACACCGACAGCCTTATAAAGATAACCGCAAGCCGGGACACAAGAGGCATTGATGTAATAGGCGAATGCGCCATCGATGCTAATGCTAATATGGATATGATACCCGAGATCATAGGCATGCTCAATATAGCCTTTGCCGGCAGTCTTATCCCTGAAGATCCGGGAGAATATGAGAAGAACTTAGCAGACTATGGTTCATTGATTAATTATATAGAACATTACCACTTCCTAATAACAGGAGAAAGCTACCTTAAAGAAGACCTTATCAAGTATAATGGCGACTCTCTAGATATAGAAGAAATGAAGGCAATTATCGAAAATAGGCTAAGAGTGATATCTATAGATCTACCTCCAGCCCAGAAGATCAAGTACAATAAGAAAAACGTAAAAGCATTACTTACAGCCGTATAACGATCAGACTTCCACAGGCACATAACAATTGCAATTTTAAGCAAAATAAGGTACACTAAAATCTGCCCTTTGGCATATATGTATCTATCGTTCTTTTTCTTCATTC
>CAYUBO010000090.1:0-5999 GCA_964443095.1 uncultured Candidatus Peribacteria bacterium
TGTAAAAAGTATTATCTATGACACGCTAAACACTTATCCTGCAGGACAAAATTTAATTGTGGCGATTATGACACATGAAGGATATAATATGGAAGATGCATTGGTGTTTAACCGAGGTAGTTTAGATAGAGGAGTTGGAAGAAGTTCTGGAAGGAGAGAAAATCACACACCTCATTCAATGTAGTGATCTGGAGCAGTCAATGAATCTTCTCAGTGCATGCCGCACTCGCGGAATCACATACATGCTCCTGCCATCCGTACTTGGAATTATCGAGAGAGATGAGAGGGTAGAGCCACTAGAAGGACAGCCTGTTACAATGGTAAGCCCCAAACGTGGTCTTTGGAATTGGTTCTTTTCTTAAGTAAAGAATGCGTGCGTTTATTCTCGCCGGCGGATTTGCCACTAGACTATGGCCCCTTACAGAGAGACGAGCAAAACCTCTTCTACCTCTTGCTGGAAAACCACTTGTTGAACATCTGATTGAAAAGATCTCTCCGGATGTACCCATTACAATAAGCACAAATGCCGTGTTTAAGGATGCTTTCCAGGAATGGAAAGACCAACTGGATCGGTCTGATAATATTTCAATACTTGTAGAGGATGCAGATCATGATGATCACAAACTTGGGGCACTGGGAGCAACAGCACAGTGGATAGAACAGGAAGGAATTGATGATGATGTATTACTTCTAACCGGTGACAACTACTGCGGTTTTTCAATTGATGATTTTCTTAACTTTGCATCACCGGATGTACCACTTCTCGCAGCTCATGACATTGGCAATATTGAGTTAGCAAGCTCATTCGGAACAGTGATCGTAAAAGAGGATGGCAAATCGATTGAAGCATTTGAAGAAAAACCAAAAGAGCCACGCACTTCTCTAGTGAGCACAGGTTGTTCACTTATCCCAAAAGACAAGCTCCCGATCCTCGTATATTACGCAAAGGAACATCCGGATAACATCGGCGGGATATTTGAAGAATTCCTGAGACGCGGAATACAGGTTAAATGCTTCCAGTTTTCTGAGAATTGGTTTGATATCGGGTCATTCAATGCTTACTTAAATGCAACTCGTACACTTGTTGGAGAAAACGTAATACTTGGAGAAGAAGTTGTGGAAGAAAATACACAGTGCAAAGGAAGCGTTGTGATCGGAGACAAATCATGCGTAAGAGACAGCACACTTGAAGACGTTGTTCTTTTTGAAGACTGCCTTATTGAGGACTGCATACTGAGAGACTGCATTCTGGACAGGGGGTGTCATCTTCAGGGAATTGACTTAACTGGAAAAATGCTGCGAGAGAACACAAAGCTTAAATAGAATAATTCTCAGGAGACTAAATTGCTTCATTTGCTTAGTTTCCCTACACTCCGCTGAGTATGAAACGCATATTTCCCCTACTAGCTCTTACTCTGCTTCTAACCGCATGCGGATCGAGTAAGCTAAGCTATAAACTCGAGTTCAAAACCCCGGATACAGAGCGCCAAAACGCTCTGGCATTTGCTATGACGAGAGTAGTCGAGAGGCAGCTCGCAAGCATGGGAGAAGAGCCACTTGATCTGAATATCGAATCAACAGACGAAGGTGGCAGGAACTTGAAGATTAAAGTCGCAGACACTCGAATCTCAGATGAGCTGAATGCACGACTCACAAATCAATTCGTTCTTCAGTTCATGCTTCAGGCAGAAGATGAGACTACTGCAGATCTTCAGGTTGAAGGTCACGGTGGATTCTCGTTAACAGGAATTGGAGGAGAACATCTGGAATGGCTTGAGCCTCAAGAAGAACCCAACATGCCGGGCAAAGGCCGCATTATCATCACCTTCACAGAAGAAGGAAGAAATAAGATGGAAGGTGTATTCAATGGGAATGGCGGAAAGTATCTTGGACTCTTTGTTCGTGAACATCTCGCCGCAAAACTTATGATTGATGATCAAGAAGAAGTAAAGAAGTACATTGTTATTTCAGAACTTCCAACTGTTGAACTTGCACACGTATTTGCGGACGACGTGAACACGGGTCTATACGTTGTCCCACATCCTGAATAGATTTATATGACATCACAACGATCTTACGTCTGGCCAGTCGTCTGCAGTATTATCGCTATCCTGCTTTTAATTGTCGCTCTTCCACCAAGTTCAAAGCAGTGGGCACCGGGATTTTTGCGCAATGCAGACTTCCATTTTGGACTGGATTTGGTAGGAGGAACCCAACTTGATTTCAGGATCTCTGAATCAGAGATGGAAAAGCAGGTTGCAGACTTGAATCAGAAAATAGAGGAGCTAGAAGATCAGGCAGGTTCACAAGATCGCATTAACCTACTAAGGCAACAGCTTTACAACATTGAGGAGCAGCATAGAAATATCGTGGAAGCAATAAGAACTGTGCTTGAGCGTCGCATTAATGCGTTAGGTGTTAGCGAAGCTGTCATAACTCCTTCCTATATTGGAGATGAAAAGCACTTGCTCGTTGAATGCCCGGGCGTTGTAGATACGCAACAGTGTATTGATACGATTGGAAAGACAATCCAACTTGAATTTAAAGAAGAGCACACAGAACCAACTGAAGAGTACAAAGAAGAAGTGAGGGCACGCGTTCAGGTCGCCGTTGACCGAATGAGTGATACTACTGATTCGCTTTCAGTCGTTGGAGAAGACATGAGTTCAGAATTGGGAGTTCTCTACTCACAGGAACAAAACTTGTTTCTAGATGATCTTCCTGAAGGACTGGAAGATGTTTGGTATAAAACACCAGGCTCAGGTGTGCTAAAGAGAGAAGGTTCCATTTCTGTTCCAACTAGCGATGGATCTGAGCAATCAATTGATGGAGTATTTCTTGTAGAAATTCTCCGCGCGAGAACACAGACAGGGCGAACGGTTAACGAAGCACCTAAAGCATTTGAGATCATTGCCAGCCAGAAAGTGAATGTTGATTACAAGTACCACAAAGAATTAGCACTGGATGACAATGTTGATACTGCACTTGCATCACAACTCAAATCAATCGCCCCAGGTGAATTAACAAGTGTTACTCTCGCGGATGGATCTGCAAGAGTTGTCTTCCTTCGACTTTTCGTTCCGGGAATCGAAGAAATGGAAGTAAGTCACATTCTCATTTCACATAAAGAAGCGAATCTTGGAACAGAAGAAACGCCTACGAGAAGCAGAAAAGAAGCTCTGGAGCTGGCAAAACAGATTAAACAACAACTGGATGAAGGTGGCGAATTCCATGAGTTAGCAAAGAACTATAGTGATGGCATTTCAAGAGATCAGGGTGGAAGTTTGGGAGTAGTAAGTCGAGGAATGATGGCTCCGACATTTGAACAATCAGCCTTCAGTCTTCCTGAAGGAAGCATTAGCGACCCCGTTGAGACCCAGTTCGGTTATCACATCATACGAAGCGATAAGGCTCCGTCTGTATTGCCTGATACCGCCAACTTTGATGAACTTACTATTCGCGGAGAGAATCCTCCTGACAGAGCTACGGAATTCTTTGCAAAACTTAAGCAAGGAAATATAACGAGACAGGAAGAAATGATTACTATGAGATCTCTATTCTTCTCGCTATTACCCACAGGGTGGAAGGATACAACTCTTGATGGAAAACATTTCCGATCCGCTACTGTCACTCTTGATCCTGTTACAAACATTCCAGTTGTACAGATAATGTTTGACGAGGAAGGAGGAAGAATATTCCAAGAGCTCACAAAGAATAATATTGGGAAACGTATTGCTATCTTTGTCGGTGGAGAATTAGTTTCTGCACCAACCGTTCAATCGGAAATCGCAGGTGGGATTGCTGTTATTACAGGAAGCAATAGCTTCGAAGAAGCAAGACTTCTTGCTCAGGATCTCAACACAGGTGCAATTCCCGCTCCAATCTACCTAAGTGGACAAAGGACGGTAGAAGCAACTCTGGGAGCTATGGCATTGCAGACATCTCTAAAGGCAGCATTGATAGGACTAATCATCCTGATGCTTTACATGATTGTGATGTACCGAGTACTGGGAGTGCTGGCTGATCTTGCTCTCAGCTTGTACGCATTCATGTTCTTTGCACTACTGAAACTTCCACTGTTCCTCTTTTCTAGCCAGCACATCGTTCTTACCCTTGCAGGAATGGCCGGAATAATCCTCTCGATTGGTATGGCAGTTGACGCAAACGTGCTGATCTTTGAACGAATGAAAGAAGAACTGCGCAAAGGAAAGCTTTTAAAGACCGCAGCGGAGACTGGATTCCAGCGTGCATGGCCGAGTATTCGCGATGGGAATGTCTCGACATTTATAACATGCGCAATCCTATTCATTATTGGAACTTCAATCGTACGTGGATTCGCCATAACTCTAGGCATTGGTGTGCTACTTTCGATGTTCAGTGCAATAGTCATTACAAGATGGCTTATAAAACACATTGCGTATACTCCTCTAGCTAGTAACATGGCGGCCTTTGGTATAAAGCGACCTGCTCCTGAAAATGAGTGATTCTCTCATCATCTCAAACCTTGAACTCCGGACACACATAGGTGTTCCCGATGAGGAAAGATTGGAAGAACAAACGATAGAAGTGACTATTGAGATATTTTTAGATACAAAAGAAGCGGGCAAGGATGATGATGTGAGTAAAAGCATTGATTATCAGCTAGCCGTGAATGATGTAAAGGATCTTGCAAAAACTGAGAGGAAAACCATCGAGAAACTTGCGGAAGATATTGCTGATATGATTATTAATAAATTTAAACCTGATCAGGTGAAAGTGACTGTGCTAAAAAGGATTATTCCCGATACTGAATCGACATCACTTACCATTACCCGCCCATAACACAGGTTCTCATTGGAATTGGCAGCAATATTGATCCTGAGGAGAACATCAAAAGATGTGCGGATCTCTTAAAGCAGATCTGGCCGGACATCCGGTTCTCTTCTGTGTTTAATACTGCACCACGTGAAGTAACTAATCAGGATGATTACCTTAATGCTGTTGCATTGATAAAAACTGATCAGTCGCTAAGCCTTGTACATGAAAGACTGAAGGAGACTGAAGGAGAAATGGATAAGGAACTTCTATATAGATTCGGCCCAAGAACGATTGATCTGGATTTACTTCTGCATGGTGACTCAATATCTAATGAAGATGACTTGATTGTTCCGCATCCACGGATGCATGAAAGGCGTTTTGTGCTGGATCCTTTATGTGAGCTGATTGATAATGATGAAGAGCACCCGATGCTAGGCGAAACGTGGGAGAATCTACTGAAAGAAACTGAGGATCAACAATGTACAAAAACCGATATCACTCTATAATCGAGTCCCGATTATGAAGACAGTGCTGATAACCGCCGGCTCTCATGGAATTGGTGCCGCAGTTGCAAAATTACTCGGTGATGAGTACCAGATTGTAATTTCATATAGAGGACATGAGGATGAAGCGAAGGAGCTCGCAAAATCTCTACCGCATGCTGTTGCTTATAAGGCAGATCTAAGTGATCCCGGTGATATTGATAAATTGATCAAGAAAGCAGAAGAGCATTTTGAGACGATTGATGTCCTCGTTCACTGTGCAAGTACTTTTCCTAATGCGAATATTGATACAACCGATGCTGATCTTTGGAGAGAAACGATTGATGCAAATCTGACTACAGCATTCCTGACAGTTAAGGCAGTACTACCCGCAATGCGAGCACAAAAGTGGGGACGAATTGTTACGTTTGTAGATAGTGGTGTGTGGTCTGGTAATCCTTTCCCCGAGTTCCTCGCCTACTCCACCGCAAAGGCAGGTCTTATGCAATTCATTCGATCGGTTGCGAAGACAGAGATTAAGAATGGGATTACTGCGAACGCAATTGCCCCAAGTGTGGTGGAAAATTCCGAGCCAAAGCCTCCTGAGAAATACATGCCAATTGGTAGGTGGATTACTCTGGATGAGGTAGCCGCAGCGGTTAAACATTTGATAAGTGAAGAGGCAGCAGTAACCACAGGAGCAATCCTGCCTGTAACTGG
>CAYUBO010000091.1:0-5989 GCA_964443095.1 uncultured Candidatus Peribacteria bacterium
CTTCCTTACTCGTGTTCACAAAGGGAAGAAAGGAGATGGGATGGTATTTAGTTCTCCAACTGAGGCACTCCTTGCTTTTGAACATGGCGTGGTTGATTTGCAGGCGAAGATCCAAGTACGTGTACAGGTTGGAGATGAAGAAGAGGCACTCCATGAGACTTCCATTGGCCGTCTTAAGTTCCAGGAAATAGTTCCAGACAAGCTTGGGTTCATCAACAAAACAATGACTAAGAAGGATCTTTCTAAACTTATGGCAATGACTTTGGAGGTTGTAGGCCCGGAAGCGACAGTTGCTCTTGCTGATCAAGTTAAAGATGTTGGATTTGCGTATGCAACCAAGTCAGGTGTTTCCATTTCTTCTTCAGATATCGTAATTACAGAAGATAGAGAAGATATTCTTGATACTGCAAATGAGGAAGTTCGTATTATTAATAACCATTACTGGAAAGGTCTTATGACTGCCGATGAGCGTTACAGTAACGCCATTCGTGTTTGGAGCAGAACTAAAAATGAAATTAGCACCGGAATGATTAAGAGCTTCATGGCTGATGAAGAAAACAATATTACGTATGTTATTGACTCAGGTGCACGAGGTAACTGGGGACAGGTAACGCAGTTAGCTGGTATGAAGGGTCTCGTTGCAAACCCATCCGGTCGCACAATTGAGCTTCCTATTCAGAGTAACCTTAAAGATGGATTCTCTGTTCTAGAGTACTTCATTGCTACACACGGAGGACGAAAAGGAAAATCTGATACTGCTCTTAAAACAGCTGAAGCGGGGTACCTTACTCGTCGTCTGGTTGATGCAGTACAGGATATTCTTATTCGCGAGGAAGACTGTGGTTGCAACAGAGCACACATTATTTCACGAAAGGAGAGCGAAGAAATTGGAGAAAAATTTGAGAGTCGTCTATCTGGTCGCACACTTGAGGTAGATCTTGTATTTGGAGGTGAAACCATTGGGAAACAAGGTGAAGAGATTGATAGCCCTATGCTTGAAAGGATCACCGAATTAAAAGTTGATGAAGTATCTGTACGTTCGATTATAACTTGCCGAACACTCAAGGGTATTTGTGTTAGCTGTTACGGACGTGATCTTGGTGAAAACGGCACAGTAGAAATTGGAACTCCTGTTGGTATTATTGCCGCACAGTCTATTGGTGAGCCTGGAACACAGCTTACTATGCGTACATTCCACATGGGTGGTGTTGCAGAAGGTGCGGACATTACGCAGGGTCTTACACGTGTGGAAGAGCTCTTCGAAGCACGATCGCCACGCACACCTGCTGTTCTTTCCGATATTTCCGGAGACGTGAAAGTATCTCGTGCAGGAAACAAAACAACAGTGAATATTATTGAACGCAATAAAGGTGAGGACGAATACTTCCTACCCGCAGGGTTTGAAGTCCAGATAAAAGTTGGAGACAAAGTTAAGGAGCGAACCATACTTGCCAAGTCATCTACAGATAAGACAACGCTAAAAGCGAAGATACCCGGAAAAGTTACATCTATCGATGGTGGAGTGATCCGCGTGAAACACTCAGAAATTCAGGAGCGCTCGTATGAGTTTGGACCGAGAGAATCTATGCTTGTTAAGAACGGCGGAACAATTGAAGTTGGTCAGCCACTTAACGTAGGACACTTTGATCTTCACGAGCTTCTTGAGAAGAAAGGTGCTTACGAAGTGCAGAGGTATATTGTTCAGGAAGTGCAGCACATTTATGCATCGCAAGGTCAGACAATTAACGACAAACACCTTGAGATTATTGTTCGTAAGATGTTCTCTAAAGTTCGAATAATAGATACGGGAGGGTCATCTTTCCTTCCAGGAGAGACAGTTGATCTTGGTGATGTACAGAATGAAAATGAGCGAATTGAAAAAGAGGGTGGAAAGAAAATTACGTACGAACAACTCTTACTTGGTATTACAAGAGCCGCTCTTTCAACTGATTCATGGCTTGCGGGTGCATCCTTCCAGGAAACAATTCGTGTTCTTGTGGAGGCAGCAACAACTCGCAAGGTAGATACTCTTCAGGGGCTCAAAGAGAATGTGATAATTGGACGTCTTATTCCTACGGGGGAAGTGTTCCGTGGCAGGTTTGCTGAAGAAGGGGCTGATTTTCCCTCCGGAGAGGCTGGGCTGAATGAAGGAGAACAGAGTGAAGAATCATCTGAAGGTGAAGAGGAGGAAAAGGTAGCTGTTTCTGAGGAAGAAATAGAGCAGGAAGAGTAATGGGGAAGTGTCAATAACTAGGGAATTTAGTGTCAAAATGCCAATCTAAAAGAATCCTAGGAATCCAAAGATTCCTAGGATTCCGAGGACTAAATTATCGGAATCCCTATCCTTGGAGTCGTCGGATTCATAGGAATCCTTCAAACAAAACCTACCTCAAATCGGCAAAATCTGCTATAATAATCCGATATGCCACAAAATTCACAAATAACCACTGCCGTTGCCGATGAGGATGCAGTGACATGGGAGGATATATATAACCTCCTCATGTATGAGATTGAACCTGAACTCATAACAGACATGATTCCGGAGCTTGATGAGTGGTATGGAGATGAATCTGAAGAGGAAAAAATGGAGAGAGGAGACAGATATCACGATGCATTTGAAGTGCTCTTCACACGTCTTGTGAACATAAATGATGCGTGGAAAGGCGAAATCGCAAGTCTAAAGGACAAAGTTCTCAGTAAATACAAGAGTGATGCTTCCGGTAAAGAGGAGCAGCGCCTTGGTGAAATTGAAGACATTTTTTCTGATTAATGAAACCTGAATACTTAAATCAATACGGCAACAAAAAGAAATTCTCTCTCAGAGAGAACAGGCTCATTGGTCAACAAGTAGATGTATTGAGCGGCCCGAGTACTCCTGAGGCATTCGAGTTAACGCATGAATATACTGAGCCGCTTTCAAGGCTGCACAAAGAGATAGGAGATCCAAATGGTACTGCGATTCCATTGATCAACGAGCAGTACAAAAAACTTCCGGCTGATCAAAAACCTCAGTATTTTAAAGCTGCGAGAAATTGGTTGAATGAAAACCGTGATGGCGATTCTGTTGTAGATATCACATTAACAAACGATGGAACTCTTGAGTTCCACTTGGTTATTCGTAAGGCAGAGAGACCAAAGGCAGCTGCAGCGTTTTCAGATGGAAGCCTTGATGAGCTTATAGCTTTGGCAGGTAAGGCACCGGATAGAGAATGTCTCACAAATATAATTGCGAAACTTCTCGCGAACGGAAAGATATGTAATCTTAAGGAAATAGTAAACTTTGCAAAGAACCTTGAGGCATCCATTAACAAGATTCCGGGATTTGAAGGCTACAGAATTCCAATTGGATTTTTGGATCCTGATATTATGTTGAAGGTTGCAATTGGTGCAAAATACATAACAAGAGAAATCGCAGATCTTCTCAGAAGTAAGGGCAAAGAAGCCCACAACTGCGGTCAGTGTAAAAAGATTCCATGTGGGTGCAAAGAAAGACCCAGAGTCGGTCCAAGACAGCCTTGCAGTCTTGAGCAGCTGGAAGCTCTAATCCATCAACAGCGTCAGTTGCTGGAAGAACTTAAGCGTGAGAGAAGTCGTGTTCGCGACAATTGGTACAGATGTAGCAACCCATGTCAGAGAAGGAATAAGTGCGAGCTCTATAGACGTCTCAGGTGTGTAGGATTGAAAGAAGCTACTCAAAGGTATTGGTGTTTGCGTAGAGAATGGGAAGCTCGTTACTATGCGGAAACAGGGGAACGTATGAGCTGGCCAATGTTGCTGAGAATGCAGCGTGGTGAAAGACACCCAGGACGCATTGAAGGGCAACCGGATCGCATTGTTGTTCACGATAGGGGAACCTCACGTGTGCGATTCATCTATAACCAGCACACAGGTAATTACGTAGGGAGCATTCCAAAGGAACAGGCACTCAAGGAGCTCAAGCTTTTGGCTCCGAATGAAAGCTTACGTTACAGCCAGGTAGACTTGTACAGAGACAACAATGGGGGGATCGCTTATCAGGACGGTAGCGTTGCACCACTGAGTGCTCGAAGGACCGGAGGTGTAATGAGTCGTATTCGTGAGTGGAGGGGTAGCAGAAAAAGTCCGACTCTGGCACCAAAGCTAACACCAGAACCGGATCCATTTGCAGATGAGCCAAGTGTTCTAAAGCGTTCTTCAGGTGAGCCAACACCGGCGACGAAGGATCAGGAAATTGTACCCTACGGGCAACCAACACCTGCAAAGGCACCGGAAACGGCTACATCACCCACGTATTCTGAAAAGTTTGATGATAATGCAGTAATAAATATTTTTGATGTTTTAGAAAATGAAGGATTAGAAAATGAAGAAAGTTATTTAATAGATAATGATAACTATTATTGTCGGATAAAACATAATGGAGTTGAATTCGAAATATTATTTACGGAAATCAAAGAGGGAAGATTCACAATAGGCAGTGTGTCAATCATCGGTCTTTCCGATACTGCAGTATCGGAAAATATTAGGAATCAGACTACTACTGCAGGTCTTGCTAAAGCTATTCGTGATGCATTGGAAGAGGAGCAAACGGAATCAGATCAAGAGCCAACGCCGGCAAGAACTCCTGATGGTGGCCAAGAGACTTCTCCGGGAGGTGCACCAAGTGACGAAATGGAACCGCCACCGGATCATACAATAGATGATAAGAAGCCTAGTAGAAAGCCACCTAATCCTGCCAATGCAGGAAAAGCTTCAGATACAGAATCAAATGAAAGGTCACCGGAGGAATCTGAAGAAGAGAAGAAAATGCCTATTGTTAAACTGCTGAAGACAGCAAGTGAAGAGCTGGAGAATAGTGAAGATCTATCTGAAGAAACCAAGAAAAAAGTAAGGGAGATCGTTGGAGATTTTGAGCAGGAACATATTGAAGCGGATTATCAGGACATAGAAGCATTAGGAGGTGAGGAGTACTTTAAGGAGAATGATGTGGATGCGAAGTTTGTGAAGAAGAATCAGCATCACGAGATAGTTTTCGGCAACGGATATAGAATTGTGTTGGATGCGAGTAAGCCAAAATCAGAACGTGTGAGATTCATTCCACCGGAAAAGCCAGAAGATCAGGATAGTGGAGGAGGAACTGGACCGGATGACAGTGGAGATGATGGATCACAAGTTGATGATCCTTTTAGTGATCCGAGTCTCGAAGTAGATCCGTCAGAAGTACCTGGTGAGACTCCCGGTGAAACTTTGCCGGGTCAGCCACCCGGAAGAACGGGGCCGGATACGTATGTCGCTCTAATGAGCACCTTGAGCCCAGTTCCTCCCCTAGGAGGAGCGCGAAAAAAAAATGCGGCAAGGTTTGCTCCGGTAAAACCAAAGATAAGTTTAGTGCCGGCTGAAGCGGTTGACTTGTATGAAGAGCTTAGGAAGAAAATTGAGGGACTTGAAGATCTTTCGGAAAAACGAAAAATTGCAGTAGATAAGCTCATGCAGAAACCTGAGTTCAAAAAACTATTTGAGCGTGAAATGGTTAGTCTTGCGGGAAAGATAAAAGATCTAGTTGTTCCAGAAGATATTGAATTCGACCTCTCCAAGCTGACTATTGAGTATGGTCTTGATCCTCATGAGGTAAAAAAGATACCGTTCATTTTGAAATACGATGGAGTAGAAATTGCATCTTTTGATGTTACTCCAACACCGGATTCTCCTGTTGTAAAGCAGACGGAAAAACAACAGAAGGATCTTAAGAGCATAGTTGAGCGCCAGACTGAGGCAGTTAATACAATTACTGTGCTTTTTGAGGATATGAAAAAGAAATTCCCTCACATCGACGGTTACGATATTGAAGTTGGTATATCAGTTGATTCACATGAAGAAACTTACGGAAAAACAACCTATCATCTGATAATTTCTCATGGTGATGCCGAGAGAGGAAAGAAGGGAAGAAGGGAAGTTAGATTCCTCTTTGATCCCGACCACATCTTTGATTTTGGAGAAGAAGGAATGTCCTATG
>CAYUBO010000092.1:0-5641 GCA_964443095.1 uncultured Candidatus Peribacteria bacterium
CTGATCTCTTTTTCATCCAATCTTCTGATCTTATCAACTGTGGAAGAAGAACCGGATAGTCGACTGCGTGATGTTTCTTTAAAACTCCTTCTGTATCTTCCGCAAAACAAAGAACTCGATCCGCCATCTTAAAAGTGCGTCTTTCAAATGGTACAAATATCTTTTTCCAGAACTGCATCGGTACATCCCGAGACTGCTGGAAGTATGTGTGGTAACAGATCATAACAAGTTTGCACCGCTTTGGTTTTCTTATCAAAAAGACTCCTCCGGGACCGACAGGCAGGATCAATTCTGTTATTTGATTCTTATCAATCCATTTCTGAAGAGTAAAAGGTAACAACAATGAAAAGAGGATGTTTCCACCTTTACACTTTGTTCGTTTCAGAAAGTTCTGAGGATTTGCAACATTACCAATATCCAGCTCCATCGCATACTCCTTGAGCACACGTCCAAGTCCGCCCCTCGGAGGATCGAAATCCCACGTGAGCATGCCTAGATTCAATTTAGCATTTGAAGACTTCATCTCTGTAGCGTTGTGCTAGAAGGTTCCAATCGTATACCTTCAGAGTCTCATTCGAAACATCTTTAGGATCCATAGGGTTATTGATCATCTCACAGCAAGTTTTGAAGCAATCCTGAGCATTCTCCGGTTCATAGAATCTCCCTGTCTTACCTTCTTGCATAGCATCAATTTCTCCCTCGAGTTTCGATCCGAGTACTGGCACACCACGTACGCTCGCTTCTATGCAAACAATGCCAAATCCCTCCATTGTTCCTTTTATAGAAATTCCCGGCATGACAAACAGATCTGCCTTAAGTAATTCTTCATTTCGCTCTTTATGATTCAACTGACCAAGAAGATGCACATTTTCAGTCATATTATTCTTCTCAATCAAAGACCTAATTACTTTTTCTTCAGGGCCAGATCCAACTACGTTGTTTTTAATATTTGGATATTTTTCTATCAACTTGGGCATCACATTCTCTATGAACCACGCAACCCCCTTCCTATCAACAAGTCTGCCAACCGTAACAAGTACAGGATCCTCATTGATACCTGACTTCAATTCTCTCGCATCTGCAGGCCAAATACCACATGGGACAAAGACAATACGTGAAAGAGGGACACCTCTTTTATGTACTTCCTCTGCGGTCGCATTACTGATGCAAACGACACAATCCATTTTCGGGAGCCACCTCCTAACTATCCACTGATACCATTTTTTTGGATACACAACATCCAGCCCGCACGCTGCTATAGAAATATGTGCTTTGGGATGAAGAAACTTCAAAATTCGACCGAGTGCAATCAACGAAACATCCGCAAGATGTATGTAATCCGGTTTTCTCTTGAAAATGAGACTCCAAATGAGAGAAATATCCGCAATATTCAACGCGCTTTCTCTGTGTTTAATGGGGAGGTTAAGCGGCTTATGTAGTCTGGAATCGAAATCATCCCAGCCTTTAAATACCTCCCACAAATCTTTTGAGAATTGTTCCATTCCTCCAACCGAGTACCACTTCCTCGTATAGAAGTGGAATTTCTTATTGTCCTGAGAACCTTGTTCCTTCACAGTTGGCAATTGAAGAATATCGCTAAAAGTGCGTCAGTATGGCGCCAACACAGAGTACAGATCTCAATGGAAATTGAGAACAGGAAAATAGAAAACTCTTAGCCCTCCTTCTTCGCAATGACAATCATCCTATTTTGAGTCGTTCCGACCGGATAACACGTAATTAGCTTAAGAATGCTCTCATCGTAATTCTGCTCAAGAATTGAAGTTTGATGAGGTGAAACCACTGTTTTGTTTTCAACTTTGTACGTTACAGGTACCCCAGCAGATAGAACTGAGATTGTATCTCCGCGCTCAACTTCAGGAAGCCTCGCAAATAAATGACCATACTTACTCTCTTCTGCTTCTTCTGTTGGAGGACTACTATGGCCAGCAATTATCATTGCACCTAGCTCTCCCGGAAGCACAGAGTGAGGGTATAAGACAGCTCCATTTAAAAGCCCCTTCTGCTGCTGCTTTTCGAGAAGATCCCATCGTGCTATATCCCAAAATTCTCTAGATGGAAGAAGAACCGGAGACCGCACTCCAATTGAAGGAATTGAAAGCCTGTATACAGGCCTTAGACCCCATTCCTCAAGCTCAGAATCCCGAATTTCTTCTGCAGCTTCATGTTCTTCCTCAACCATCACCTCTTCCATTTCAACTTCAACTTCTTCATCGACCTCTCCAACTTCCTCAGTTTCTATAATTACGTTTTCCTCAACAACCAAGCTACCAAAAACTGATCCTCTCAGGGGTGAGGTACTGTAATCAATTTTCTGAGCTGTCTGCAGTCTTGCACTCAATCCGAAATTTCTCTCAACAACTGACGTCCAGAACATCCACGAGGATGCCAACGTACATACGGCAAGTACGCCTCCAAGAAGAGCTTTTTTTGTTTTTGTCACAAGATATATTATACAATATAATGATATATTCAGCAATTCTCCAGTTTTGCCCCTCAGGACCAAAGGAATCCAAAGAATCCAAGGATTCCGATGAATCCTAGGAGAATATTTCTCTTCGGGATCTTAGCCTGCCTGCCGGCAGGCAGGGGATCTTCGGGATCATAGAGATCCTTTCTGTATGCTATCCCCATGCGCATCCTCGCCATTGAATCCTCATGCGATGAAACCGCGTCGGCGGTAGTTGAAAATGGGACAAACGTCTTGAGTTCAGTGATTTCTACAACACAGGATTTCTTTTCAGAAATGGGAGGAGTAGTACCGGAAGAAGCTGCGAGAAAGCAGGTGGAGTGCATCGTCCCAGTTGTTAATAAATCAATTGCTGATGCAAAGATGAAACTGAATGAGATTGATGCTATTGCAGTTACCAAGGGGCCAGGATTACTTGGATCACTGCTGATAGGTACAACCGCCGGAAGGCTTATCGCTTCCATTTGTAAGAAGCCGATCATTGGAGTGCACCACACACTCGGACACTTGAGCTCAGTCTGGCTGGAATGCAGTGGATCGGATGCTCCGACGTTTCCTTGCCTCACTCTCTCAGCATCCGGTGGCCACACTGACTTGTGGTACAGATCCAGCCATTTACAAGGATTACTTGTAGGATGCACGCATGATGACGCTGCAGGCGAAGCGTTTGATAAAGGCGCGTCTATGATGGGACTCCCCTACCCCGGCGGCCCATCAATCTCCAAGGCTGCAGAGAAAGGGGACCCGACTGCATTCGAATTCCCAAGACCTCTGAAGGGAAAAGATGGTTGTGATTTTAGTTTCTCAGGATTAAAGACTGCCTTGAAATATACATTGAGAGATTCCGTTAAGGATTTAGATGAATCTCTAAGCGATCTTGCTGCTTCATACCAACACGCAATCTGCCAACATCTTGTAGATCGAATCCGGATCGCGTCTGATATGCACTCTGATGCAAATGAGATTCACATTGTCGGCGGAGTCTCTGCAAATACACACTTACGTGAAATGATTGCATCTGATCTTCCTGATCTGATTCTCAGAACGCCGAGAAAAATATCATACTGTACAGACAATGCTGCAATGATTGGAGCTGCAGCTTACTTCATCTATCAGGAAATGGGCGACAAATGCTTTGAGTCATTCAAGACAGAAACGACTATCCCTTTGAGTGAAGTATTACACTAAAAGGCAGTCAATGTTGGTAGCAATGCGCCGAGTACCAATCCTAATACTCCGACTATTGCAAGTGATTTAATAAGTACTTTCTTTTTCATAAGTTACTGGGCAGTAATAGTAAGCATGTATTTACTCCTTCCACCTACATCATCTTCGAGTGACAGTTTAACTTTGAACTCACCTCTCTTCTCAAACACATGGATAACCGAATCTGTCAGCTCATTGCTCTGGCCACCGTCACCGAAGTCCCACAACACCTTAACTGCATTACCGGTCGTACATTTTCTATTAAACTCAACACCCAATGGTGCAGGACCCTTTGTTCGACTGGCAGTAAAGCAAGCTTCTAAAATAGGTGCTCTTACAACAATCGTCTTCTCCGCTGTGAATTCTTTTCCTGAAGTTGTGAAGGCCTTCAATCCCACTGTGTAGGTACCTGGATTCTCGAAGATGTGCTCAACCTGAGCTCCTGCTTCCTTAGCCATCTCCTTGTCCTCTTCATCTCCAAATGTCCAAACAAATCCTGAAATTTCCTGTCCCGGAATCACACTCTCGGATGCATCAAAGCGCACAACGAGGGGAGCCACTCCCCCATCCGGATTCATTCGAATAGACATAAGGGAAGACGGAGGAGTCACCTCCAATGTAATAGGTAGTCTCATAACCCTTCCATCCGGGTCTTGCCCGATTAGCGTAACAATATACGTACCTTGCTTTCTGTATACAGCCTTAAGAATAGTATTCTTTTCCTCAACTACGGTAGCTTTCGGGGCTTCCCAGAAAAACTCAATGAGAGGAACACTTGTTCGAGGCTCCAGATTCACTGTAACAGGAACTTCACCTGACATCTTCTGGTTCTCCACTTTTGGCTCTCCGTCAAATCCAAGATCAGGAAGCTTAAGTGTATCAACTACGCGGACAACCTTTGAAAGTGTTGCTATATCACCCGCTTCATTTCTAACCTGTGCAACCACACGGAAAGTTCCTCTGTCGCGGAACGTGTGTCCTACACGTTCACCCTCAGAGACTTCTCCATCGCCAAAGTCCCATTCAACTCCCTTTAGTTTCTCTTCTGTCTCAACTCTGAAGATAGTTCCGAACGGAGGCGGGCTCACAAGAAACTCCGGCTCGCTGAACATTTTTACAGGGAACGGCAACGGTGGCGGATCGTGAATTTCCAGTATTTTCTTATAAACCTGTTTGGTTTGGTTTGAGAAAATTACAGTCGCAGATACTTCGTAAGGTTCTGTACGCCGGAATGTAAACATAGCATCAGTACTCTGAGCTGTTTCATCTATCTCTCCATCTCCATCAAAGTCCCACTGCACTTCCACAAGTTGTTCGGGGTCATCTATAAGGTGACTAACACTGAACCTGACAGGCTCATCTACAATGGGTTTTACAGGTGTGTATGCAAATACTGACTTAGGAATCTTAAGTCGTTTCACAAGTCGTCGTTCTGTTTTGTCACTCAGTTTAATTCGCGCCACAACATTGTAACCTCCCGCCCGCTCGTAAACTGCAGTCGTTGTAGGAACTACAGTTGTTTCATTCTTGTTTCCATCTCCATCAAAGTCCCATCCATACTCAAGTATCTCCAGATTTCTTCTCTTTAGTATTTCTACGGCCTCTTCCAAGTTATAAGTTACTGAGACCGGTGCAATAAAATCCTTTCTATCTACAGGATCAGTTATGTATATCGTAAGTGGCGGTTCCGCCGTAATAATAACCGGAACAAAACCTCCAATTAACAATCCCGGAATAATAAACAACACGCCTCTAACCGCGGCTATAATTTTTGCCTTCTGATCAAATGCTTTTGCCTTCTGTATGCGCGTAAAAATTATGAATCCTGCAAAAAGCAAAACTCCTATTCCCACCATCGAAGTCATCTGACCAATGAGAATTAAATCATTAAAATTACCTGTTGGATCAGGCAACATCACTAGCAAAGCAGCTGACCACATTAAAAAA
>CAYUBO010000093.1:0-5517 GCA_964443095.1 uncultured Candidatus Peribacteria bacterium
CGTTCCTCAAAATCTAACGGCAGAAATCTCTTTGGTGTGTATCCAAGTTCTGTAAACTGGAAGGTTGCTCTAAGTTTTCCATCATCATCAATTTCGTGACAGGGAAACAATTGACGATCAGAAGTCACAACAAAATTCTCTGCGTGAGAGTGTCGTTGAAGTGAAATCGTATAAAACATGACTTCATCCTTAAAGTCCTGTATCGGCAATAATGGTTCCAATCGTGACTGATTCAATTCTTCTAAAAGAAGGTCCTGTTTAGTTGGGGGTGTATAGGGCTCCGTAAGTGCGAGTAAATCTTCCGCGACATTCTCCCCTTTGTATTCACGAACAAAATTCGTTACGTCACCCTTCTCTGGAAAATCTTCCGGCCATCCAATAAGGAAGAATTCCCACTGTGGACATTCCGCTGCAAACTGGTTTACCACATTCATAGCACCTTTTTCGCCAGTTGGATCATTATCATATAGAATATAGAGCTTCTTGTTTTCTGGACCTACCTTCAACAATTTCACCCATTCAGGTGGAAAAGTTTTTTCTCCTCCTGTGCCACATATGGCTGGTAGTCCAATAGAGCGAGCAACCACTGTATCCGGCTCACCAGCGCACAGCACAATTGTTTCATTCTGGGGATCGAAGTGATTTAGGGGGTACAGACAAGCCTTACGCCCACTCGGATACACGAGACCACGAGGTTGTGATTCAGGAGCATCTGGTGGCCTCTTTCCTTTTTTGAATAGACAATTATTTTTGCGATCACAGACAGGAAATGCATACCAGCCATACTCTCCTTTCTGCATCCAACCAATTTGTAGTTCTTCGATCCACTCACGAGAAAAGCATCTCTCATCTAAGAGATGATCGAGACGTTTTTGGTTATTGAGCAGAGCTTCGTGGTCTGCCTGTATATCTTCTGGTCCTAATTTGACTGTCATGATTGAACTGGGGAAGGAGATGATGAAATAGGATTTTTCTTTTGAAGTCTGTGACGATAGATAATCTCCCCAATCTCCAATAAATCCTGTGCGAACTGCTGTGCATCTTCTTGGCCCAATTCCTCGCCATACACCTGTAACCAGTGCTCACGAAACCTGCTGATGCCAGCAGTTGACGGCTTCATGATTGATCGGCGTAAATGCGCTGCTTTAATTGTTTCTGGTGCGTGAAGAGTGCGAGTGGTGGCAATCGCATACTCCCATCCCAGTACTGTTGTACTGCATCACTAAATCCTGTTTTCTTTGAATCAAATACAAATACAACACGTCGCGGATCGCTCCGATCGAGTGACTTTATCGAATAGCCAAGACAACAGAGGGCTGATGCGAGGCCAAGATCAGATACATGCTCATTTTGCATGAGCATATTTATTACCTTTGGAGGATATTTACACACTTAGCGCTTACTTGGATTTTTTGCTAAGTCCTTCGCAGTAGATTTCTTGGTTCTGCTCATATTCACTGGCTCTGGGAATACACTGAATAAGCCAGTCTTTGCTTCAAAATGGAAGATATTCTCATTGCAGGCATCTTTCCATGGCTTGTTCATTTCATTTACCAGTTGATGAATATACTGCCTCTCTGCTTCTATTTCAGGATTCTTGCGTAGGATTATAGGTGCATATGCAGAGCGATAAGGCAGCCTTTGAATCTCAACATGAGATTTGAGAGGTTTATGCTTCAACCAGTTATTTGCCTCCTCAATAAGTTTCCACTTGAGCCTATCGAATTGTTCGGTAATACCTCTGTAACTAACCTCGTGGGAAGGTACATCAATACGCACTTCATTCGAGAGATCAACATTTGCATTAACAGTAAGCCACTCTAAGGCTTGCAAGGCTGCGATTCGTATTATCCGGGGATACGATTCATCTGTGAAATCTTCAATTACGCTCAAAATTGAACGATGATCCTTCTCTGCAAATTCTGCTGCGTGATCGACTAGTTCACCAATAGAACGTGATGCAAACCATTCTTCGTATGGCATCTCTTTTGATTCTGCACACTTTTGACCATGATCGTCTTGCATACTCATGTTGTCTAAAGAATAGCCAAATCTGCCAAGAATACTAGGCAGGCAACAAGTTTCTGGTACTATATTCACGCACTCACGTCACACGAGCAGGTTGCTCGTATTGCCCAATGTAACTGGAAATCGGCGCTTCGCGCTTGGTTTCAGCGGTTACAGAGGGCAACCTTCGTGACGTTGAGTGCAACCGGCCGGAGCGCCGTTTTGCGATCTCTTTCCCCTCTGAATATGAAAAAATCACAGCTTCTACCGTTATTCATTTGTATGTTGCTCATTAGTGGATGCTCTACATCAACGGAACAAGATGAAATGGCTGCGGTCCCAGAGGAGCCAAGTCCAATTTGCATTGAAGAGGTGGAGAATCTTGCAAAGAAATGTGACAATGTTGAACACCTAAATATCGCAGAGCTACATCGATGTCATACGTTGGAAACAACACCTGATTTCTTTATGCGTAAGTGTGCAGACATTTCACTATCCAATGCAGGAGCACTGTTCTTCTTGTTGGCTACAGATAGAGCTAACTCGGGCAGTTTAATTGCTCAAAGCAGGTATCTTGTAGAAATTAAGGATAGATGCGACAACACCCCCATCAAGGAATTTACAATACCTGAAAAGAAATTCTGCGAAGAATCACTATCTTTGAATTTGCTCGATCTTATGGATGATATTGAAGAGCAACTTAATTAGGGTGCACTTCAACCCCTAAAATGTGGGCAATTCTATCGAGTGCTTGCAAGGAATACTTGGGTTTCTCAAAATCCTCAGCAATGCGTTTAAGGTGCTTCAGTAAGAACTCCTGCCCCATCTCTGCATCCTCCAATTTCTTCTTCAATTTCTGTTGAACGCTAAGTCGTGCTAAGACTTGTGCAGCGATGGTTCTGGCAGTGGATGATTCCGGGTCCGTACTCCCTCCTCTTGCTCCGATATTGTAGACCCGACGCGCAGCTTCGGCCCCGTTGAACTTGCAACGGATGTATTCATCGATGAAGAGGTCTTCTTTAGTGATTTTGAAGGCAGTGCTCATATCCGCATTATACAATCAATCGACTCCTATTACCTTTTTTAACACTCCCCACAGTGCTGCTTTCCATGAATTGGGCAAAGCAAGGCTGATTCCTACCAGCGTTAGCACTGTACCTACACATGCTAGCCAGAAGTTGGTTGTTTGGAGAGCATAACTGAATCGCTTACTAAAGCTCTTTTCAAGAATTCTAAGCTGCAAGCCTACCTGTCCTGAATACTTCTTGAGAAGGAACTTTTGATCCTCTAACAATTGATTCTTGTCCCTTTTACTAAACTTCTTCCTCTCAAATCCATCCAATTCTGGGCATCGAAACAAAAATGTAGTTTTGTCACTCACTTCTGAGCTTAATCTTGAGTATTCAAACGAAAATTGATTGACTCGCAGTGCGCGTTTGAACATTCGTCTCCAAGCTAGACGGTGCATAACACTTGTGGGATTTACCAGAGCAGGAGCAAGTTCGGATCTCAAATTACTTACTCTCTTTAGCAACTCTTGCCATTGCGCTTTTAGAGCTACAAGACAAGGGAGATAGAGAGTGTGGTCGAGTCCAATAGTATCCAATGCGTCTTCGACATTGGCATAAGCCGAGGTAATCTCTGACTCGATTGCATCTGGAATAATGAGAGCTTTCCACTTGGAGTAACGCACAGTTTCTTCATCTTGTGGATACAACACAAATCCTCCTTTCTGGTAACGCCATAAATTGTGGTGACTTAATCCTAGACTATCCCAAAAGTCATGGTCATCTTCAGACATTTCTCCTTGTTTCAGCAGAAATGTTTCAATGCTGGGGAGAGGTCCTACTCTTGCCCAACCCCTGTTGATAAAATCTCTTGTTAGAGAAACAATTTGCTTATTGAGTTTTAAGAACAACTGTGCCACTTCTTTTTGTCTAGTATTTACTGGTGTGTCTTGGGTTAAAAACCATCTATGCCTATGAACATTGGATCTGCGTATTTTACGTCCACCTTCAGCATTGCTGTCGAGTAAGTCATTAAATTCTTGTTTCATTTTTTCTGAAGGCTTCACCCTCATAGCCACACATACCATTGATGGACTCAATGCGTACAGTTCTATAGTGATACTATCTGCATAGCTTAATCGGTCATCCTGTTTGTATACAGATGGCCAAGTTCCATATCTTCGCCAACTACCTGCATTAAGCTCTATATTTGAAAACCAATGCTCCAATTCATCTGTTAGGGAGTACATCCCCCTCTCATAGCATTGCTGCATCATTCGTAATCCCTGTTTCAATTTTTCAAAATCTTCTGCGAAGAAGAGATCAACAAATGTCACTTCATAAAGCTGTAAATCAATGCCATCTGGCTTCTTCGTTCTCATAAAGGACATCAAATGCCTTTTGGAAAGCAAAAAATGACGACAAATGACTACAAAGCCTGTCTTTTTAAGAAAGGGAATTTTTGATGCGTACTTTCCATATATGGGTGCTATGAAACGCACGATTTTATCCGAGGCTTCCTCTGATTTTGGCCAGTTACGCATGTACCTTAGAATTTATCACACAATGTGATGAATTGGTGTTATTCTAGCGATGAATATGGAACTCAACCCATCTCGCATCGTAATACTAACCGGCGCAGGCTTCTCAAAGGATTTTGGTGGATTTTTGGCAAAGGAAATGTGGGAGAATATCTTTAGCCATCAAGCCATACAGGAAAACGATATACTACGACAGGCAATGGTTTCTGATCCCGAATGCAACTATGAAACTATTCTCTACAATGTTCAGAATGGCGATTACTCTCCAGATGATAAGGAAACCCTCTATCAAGTAGTGGAACAGGCATATGGGCTATTGGATAACTCAATTTTTAATTACTGCGAAAATAGAGATCAGGCAAGAGGCATAAGTCTTAGAGGGGTGTTTGGGATGCTCACTGGTGCACTTTCCGAGAGTGGAAAGAAACACTTCATTTTTACCTTAAATCAAGACTTGCTTATGGAAAGAGCAGGAAGTCATCGTTCTCCTTTTGTTGATCTTGTTGGTCAGAATCAAATGAAACTAGGTGCGCCCTTCCGTCCAGAATATTGCGTAACCCTACCTACAGAAGAGGAGATAGAGCAACGCAAAGAACAATTTACCCCATATGGTGCATGGCATTATGTGAAGTTACACGGGTCCTATGGTTGGATAAGTTCCACGGGAGGCAGAGGTATGGTTCTGGGAAAGAACAAGATTGAAGCTATTCAACAAGAGCCTCTTCTTCAACTAAATTATCAGATGTTCAAGGATGTACTGGCATCACCGGATCGATTGCTCATCGTAGTCGGATATGGATTTGGTGACCAACACATCAATGATGTCATAGCAGATGCTGTGGCAAATCATGGTTTGAAGCTCTACGTTATTACCCCAAGTGATGCACCTGTGCTTCTTGAAAAATTGAATGGAATTTCTCCAAGTGTGGGGCAAGCACTTACGGGCTGTACACTCAAGCCTT
>CAYUBO010000094.1:0-274 GCA_964443095.1 uncultured Candidatus Peribacteria bacterium
GATGAATTAGTGGTTTTGATAGAAGAGGTACTCAAGGAGGCCGGATGGGAATATCAAAACCTTGATCGGATAGCATGTGTGGTTGGGCCGGGGGGATTCACAAGTCTCCGAATTGCAGTTACCAGTGCAAATGTACTTAGTGATCAGTTGGGAATTCCTTCTGTTGGGGTGCATTTGAGTGAGTTGTATTTTGCGAGAGTGGCCCCCCCCCCACACCCCCCCCCCCCCCCCCGGGGGGGGGGGGGGGGGGGGGGGGTTTTGTTTTATTAACAAA
>CAYUBO010000094.1:284-5336 GCA_964443095.1 uncultured Candidatus Peribacteria bacterium
GGCTTTTTGGATTCATTCCACAAAGAAGAATGAAGTATTCATATCAGGTGGATCGTGGAAAGAGCCGCAGCACATCACTCTTGATGAATTGACCAAGAACCTCCCATCAGATTCCATGTGGACAGGAGAACTGATCGATGAACATCAGGATGCAATCAAAAATCAGAAAGCTCAATTGCAGCCTCTGGATGAGATCCTCCCATCATTTCTAGCGCATCTTACCTACGAAAAGCAGATACTAAAGCCGTGGTATGGCAGAAGCTGGTGAATTCTCTCACTCTAGACCTAAAGCTCTGCTAATCTTTATCTGATGGCTGTCATTGAAGCACTGAATAAACTACTTGGCGACCCGAATGAAAAAGAGCTCAAGAAATTGAAGCCGATTGTTAAGAAAGTCAAAAAAGCCCAGGAAGATCCATCAATCCAGGCTCTCACACTTGAAGATCTCCCAAAGAAGACTGAGGAATTTAAAGCAAGGGTGGCAGAAGGTGCAATGCTCGATGACATGCTCCCGGAAGTTTTTGCAGTGTGTGTAAAAGCGTGCGAACTTCTTATCGGTACAAAGGAAGAAATGGGGAAACAAGAATTTGTTTGGGATATGGTTCCTTACGATGTTCAGATCCTCGGAGGAATTGCGCTTCATAAGGGAACAGTTTGTGAAATGAAGACGGGAGAAGGAAAAACTCTTGTGTGTACGCTACCGATTTATCTAAATTCCCTAACAGGAAAGGGGGTGCACGTTGTGACAGTCAACGACTATCTTGCAAAACGTGACTCAATCTGGATGGGGATGCTCTACAAAGCACTTGGCCTGACGGTTGGAGTTATCGTTCATGAAAAAGATAATGAGGAACGCAGGGAAGCGTATGCCAGTGATGTTACATACGGAACAAACAATGAATTTGGATTTGATTATCTGCGAGACAACATGACGCATGCGTTGGATCAGCAAGTACAACGCAAGCTCAACTACGCAATCGTCGACGAAGTAGACAGCATCTTAATCGACGAGGCCCGAACTCCGCTTATCATCAGCCAACCTGCAGATGAATCAACTGACAAGTACAAGCAGTACGCACAACTAGTCACACAACTGGAAGAAAACACGCACTACAATCGTGATGAGAAGCAGAAGGTTGCAACGCTCAATGAGGAGGGGATCAAAAAGATGGAGGAAATAATCGGAGTTGAAAATATTTACACCGAGAAAGGTTTCGAAGAAGTTCATCATATAGAACAAGCACTTCGAGCATATGCAATGTACAAGAATGATGTGGATTACGTTGTTAAGGATGGTGAGGTAATAATCGTTGATGAGTTCACTGGACGTATGATGCCTGGCCGCAGGTACAGTCATGGTCTTCATCAGGCAATTGAGGCAAAGGAACGGGTTGATATCCAACGCGAGAGCAAGACTCTTGCGACAATTAGCTTCCAGAACTACTTCCGTATTTACGATAAGCTCGCGGGAATGACGGGTACGGCAAAGACAGAGGAAGAAGAATTCGAATCCATTTACAAGCTGCGCACTCTCGTTATTCCAACCAACCAACCGGTGGTTAGAACAGACAAGGCAGACGCAATTTACCGCACGTTGGAATCAAAGTTCATGGCAGTTGCGAAGCTCACCAAAGAAATGAATGAAAAAGGACAGCCGGTCTTGATCGGTACTACATCAATCGAGAAATCAGAAGCATTGAGCGCAATGCTTAAGCAACAGAATGTTCCTCATGAAGTTTTGAATGCTAAGTTTCACGAAAAAGAAGCTGAGATTGTCGCGAAAGCAGGTCAGGAAGGAGCTGTAACTATTGCAACGAACATGGCAGGACGAGGAACAGACATAAAACTTGGGCCAACTGTTGCAGATAAAGGGGGACTGGCAGTAATCGGAACTGAAAGACATGAGGCACGCCGCATAGACAACCAGTTGCGTGGACGAAGTGGTCGTCAGGGAGACCCCGGGTACAGCCAATTCTTTGTCTCGATGGACGATGAACTCATGCGCCTATTCGGAGGAGATCGTCTAAAGGCTATGATGACGAGATTAAAAGTTCCGGATGATGTGCCACTCGAGAATCGAGTAGTTTCCAGATCAATTGAGAGTGCACAGAAACGCGTTGAAGGTCGCAACTTCGACATTCGAAAACACCTCGTTCAGTACGATGACGTGATGAACCAGCATCGTGAGATTATCTACCAGAGACGTCAGGGAATTTTGGAGAAGATTGCAGAAGCGGATGATGAAGGACAAAGGACAGAGGACAAAGGACAAGGGGAATCATCACTGCATAAAGATATTCTTGGATACATTGAAAATGAGGCGACTTCCATCACCACTGCACAAGCATCCAGCAATGATCCGGAGAAATGGGACACAAAAGAGATAGAGGAGTGTGTTGCTACGTTGCATCCCGGATTTAAAGATCTGGTAAATCAAGAATCGCTATCTCAATTTAATGATAAAGATAAACTTGCAGAGAGCCTCAAGAGACTTCTTCTGGAATTCTATGGGAAGAAGTGCGAAGAGTATGATGAAAAAGCAGTGGCTCAGGCGGAGCGAGTCGTAACGCTTCAATCAATTGATACGCATTGGATGGATCACATTGATGACATGGCTCACTTGAGAGAGCAGGTATCCTTTGCCGGATATGCGCAACGTGATCCACTTATCGAATACAAAGATCAAGGATTCCGCCGTTTCCAGCAGCTGCTTAGTAACATTGAATCATCAATCGTTCGAACACTCATGCAGATAGAATTTGCGCAATTCACGCCTCGCGCCATCGTGGATCTGGAAGGTCTGCAGACAAACGAGGATCAGATTGAAGCAGAGCTCACGCAGACAGGAGTAGGTGATACTGTTAAGAACGCACCAAAATCGGAAAGCCCGATTGTGATGCAGCCGGGAGACAGTCCCGATCAAAATCAACCACAACAAGCGCAGCCACGAGTCGTTGCTAAGGTAGGAAGAAATGATCCGTGTCCGTGCGGAAGCGGGAAGAAGTATAAAAGGTGCTGTGGGGGGTAGTCCTTTTGGAAAAGATCCCTAAGATCCCTAGGAGTTATCATTATTTTTTGTTTAGGAGAGCATCAATCACTCTTCTAATTGAACTGGGTTTTACGTCCGGATGGCCGTGGAGTAGGACATCATCAAAGTCAGGTGCGTGATAGTACTTCACGTCCTTTGGCTTTACTTGCTTTAAGAGCGTTCGCCCCTGCTTTTTATCGTCATTTCCCACAGCCGGAACATGCTCCCAGTGGTTGCCTCCCCTGTCAAAAGTTTCCGTTGAGAGTATAATTCCCCTCCGTGCCGAAAATTCGTGACATCGTAGGCCATACGCTCCAAATGGAGGAGTTCCAACGTGACCTTGACACAGGAAACCTTGCGCACGCTTACCTGTTTGCGGGCAAGAAACACCTCGGAAAGTTGACTACTGCACATTGGTTTGCTTATAGCATTTTGACAAAAGATCTAGACAAAGAGGCATCTCAGAAAATGAAGCATGACATAGAACGACTCACCCATCCGGATCTTCTCGTACTAGATCAACTATGGATAGAAGATGTATGTGATGACTGGGATGTCATTGCAAAGACATCAAATATTCCTCAGCAACATCGCAGTAAAACACCGAAGGCAAAAACAGATGTTATAAGTATTGATGATATACGATCAGTACAGGAGCGACTCTACGAAACAGGAACGGGAAAGTATCGGTGTTGCATTATCAGTTCAGTTGATCGGATGAAGGATGCAGCTGCGAATGCGTTTTTGAAAATCCTTGAAGAACCGCCGGAAGGGCTCGTATTCATCATCACAACACAAAAGCTCTCATCTCTTCTTCCTACAATTATTTCACGATGCAGAGTTATTCAGTTCTCTCAGCTTTCCAATAAAGAAATTAAACCGCTTCTGGAGGACTGCAATGAAGACGATGCACAGTTTCTGCTTCATCTTGCACAGGGCGCTCCAGGTATCATCCGTAGGCTACGTGACAATCCGGATCTTCTTCGTGAACACCGCCTGATTCATAGTAAAGCGGGAGCATTTTGGGATGCATCTTCATTGCGGGAACGCATTCAACTTCTTGATCCACTGAAGGAGAGAGGAGAAGATTCAGATAGATTCCTGCTACACCTCGGGCTCACTCTTCGAGAGAAAAAACCGACCAAAGACAGAGTTGATGCATTAAATCACCTTGCTATGGGACTGCAAACAAATGCACACAGACAGCTCCAGACGCAGGAATTTGCACTTTCTATAAAAAAATAATCCCAACTGCCACTTGAACAGTATTCTTATGCCACTTCGCCCGCCTACGGCGGGCTACGAGGCACGAGAGGAGGAAGTAATTATTTGTCCAATCAGATCATTGTTATTGCAACTTGTCATGAGCAGTGATAGCCTCGCTGCCCGTGATTTACATACTTGTCCTACTTGGCTCCTTTGCAGGTATCTGCATTATTCTTGGAATGCGGATTGCCCTTCGCAATCGCAATGTAAGGAAATTTGTGAGAAGTGTTACTTCCAGAACGGAATCTGCACTGGAGAATAACCTTCCTGAAGAGAAACCTCTGGAACGTCCAAAGGCAAACTCGAGAGCCGCAGCAATTGATCGACAGAAAATGCGTACGTTTGTTCGATCTGCTGAGAGAGCACTATCCCGCGGGAACATCCTCGAAGCTGAACGCGATTACATCCAAGCACTTACACTTGTTCCAACTGCTTATGATGTTCAGGCAAACCTCGCAAAACTTTATCTTGAATCAGAAAAATACAGCAAGTCAGAGGCACTATATCGGGAGTTATTAAACCAATGTGATGATATTTCTTTCCACTCTAATCTAGGTCTCTCCTACTACTATCAAGGGAAATACGAGGAGGCACGAAAGTCATATTCTCGTGCTCTCGAGAAAGATCCTAAAAACCCCGAGCGCAATGCAGCACTCGGTCGCGCATGCATTGCTTCTGAGAGATTTTCTGAAGCTGCGCCTCTCCTCGAGAAGGCAACAGCACGTATGCGTGACACAGAACTCTTAAAGCTCCTTGCG
>CAYUBO010000095.1:0-5169 GCA_964443095.1 uncultured Candidatus Peribacteria bacterium
AGATTCAATGACTATTGAAGATGCACCTTTTTCTTCCAGTTCCTTAACATGTGCTATTGCTCTATCGTCATCGAAAACTGTATTGACGATTTCTTCACCCCAAATCAGTGCCAGAATAAATCGCTCTGACTCAAATTGTTCCCTTGCAACACTACTAATGGCATCACGCAATGCCTGTGCTCCTTCAGGAGATTTATTTGCAATCTCCTGTGCCTTCTTTGCCAGCAATTGTAATTGTTCTCGCTCTTTTTCATCAATGGCGCCATCATCCAAAGAGTCCTGTAACTGGCTAGTCAGCTCTGCAGCTAATTTCTTCTCTGGCTTTGATGAGGGCTTTTCTTCAGGCATATTCTCTACAAAGAAGAAATTTGTTGCTCTAAGGCATCGATATGCTCCTTGCCAGATGTGTCATCGGCCTTCTCCAGATTTTTGTGAGCACTTCCTTGAGTATTTTTATGCTCCTGCCGTTGCTAGTGTTTGGTTTGGGCAAATTCCCTATATGATAGCACAAATGGGCGCAAAACACAATTTGGTGATCTTGGACTAGGGCTGCTATTGCACGGACATCTGTCGTATCACATAAGCTGAAAAACCTGATTATTACCGTAGTTTTCGTGCCGTATGGGACCCATATAGAGGGGGTGGGCTTGGGGTTTCGGGTGGGGGGGGTATCTGGCTACGTCAGGCAAGAGAAGGTTCATTAGTTCTAAGCTGTTCCAATGTGTGGAGCCATAAATTTGCAAATCCTGTATTATTGAGTAGAGAATCCCTGTTTTGATATGTAAAGCATTCTGGAGTATAATCATTATTGAAATACCACACACATATCATGTCTCGATCTGCTACCCGCGCCCTTGCTGTTGTTGGGTTTATTGTGACCACAGCAACCGTTGCATCAATCTACAAATCAGTTGAGCATTCTACCGCCAGCTCCATCACTATAGGATCAGTAGGAGGAACCGTAGAGTCTCCTCCTCTTTCGAATGATGGTGATACCTTCGAATTGAGACTCGATCCAAAGATTGTGACAAAAGTAGAAATAGCATTCGAAACACCTGCAAAACCTGGTGTTCTACAGAAGGCACTCCAATCAGCAACATTTCTCGACATAAATGGTAAGAAAGCATTCCGATCACATGACACTAACGGGTACAGGACATACACGCTTTCTGGTGCAGAGAATGATTGGATCCCATTCGGATCAAACAACGAAGGATGGGTCGACTTAACACCATTCTTTACCGAATGGACAAATAAGATTTACTTCCTCTACGGAATCAGCAGGGAAACCCCTAAGGGAATAACAATAAAAATCAAAGTAACAACAGATCAAAGTAAAATTCAGTGGGCAAAGAAGAGTGTCGGCCAATCATGTAGCAAAGATGATGAGTGTCATAGTGCGCACTGTATTAGCGGTGCATGCAAAAACGTACGTTGCGGAGACGGAACATGCGAGAAAGGATACGAGAGCTACGAAAATTGTTCGTCTGACTGTGATAGACCAAGGAAACCGAATGGTTCTTCCTGTTACTCAAACAATGAGTGTATAACCAGCTACTGCGATAGAGGAACGTGTGCAGATGCTGACACGTGTGGAAACGGCAAGTGCGGAAGTCAGGAAAGCTGCCAGAGGTGCCCTGCGGACTGTGGCAAGTGTCCTAATGGAGAACAATGTGATTCTGATAGCATGTGCACTGCCGGAAGTTGTATTAATTACGTTTGTGCGTCAGCTTGCGGAAATGGAAAATGTGATACGGATAGAGGAGAATCCTGCAGTACCTGTCAGAAGGACTGTGGGTCATGTAAGAAGGATGACGGATCCTCCTGTTCATATGGTAATGACTGTAAGAGTGGTTATTGTGTACACGGTACATGTCGCTCTTCTTCCACTTACTGTGGCGACGGACACTGTGAAGGGAAAGAAGATTGCAATACTTGTTCCCGTGATTGTGGAACATGCAAGAAGGAAGACGGCGAACGATGCTCTTCTGGGCTCGAATGCAAAGGTCACTACTGCGTGGATGGAACCTGCAGATCGCATGATCTCGTCTGTGGTGACGGCCGCTGTGAGGAGCCGGAGACCTGTAGCAACTGTTCACAAGACTGTGGTAAGTGTGCACCGACCATCCAACAGAGTGGAGAGTACTGCAAGAGAGGTTCCGAATGCGTAACAGGGCACTGTGAAATGAATATCTGTCTCCCAAAACCGCACTGCGGAGATGGGCGATGCACAAGCCCCGAGGAATGCTCCAATTGTCCTACAGACTGCGGGAAGTGTAGAACAGAACCGAAGCCAAATGGAGCACCATGTGATGTCGATTCTGAATGTAAGAGCAAGTACTGCAGAAATGGTATGTGCGTAGAAAAGGGAAGATGCGGAGATAATACGTGCGACGCATCCATTGGAGAATCCTGCGAGACATGCTTCTGGGATTGCGGAGAATGCCCACGAAGTAAAACAGAGGGGGCATCATGTAAGAGCAGTTCACAGTGTGCTCTCGGGTATGTTTGTGATAATGGACGGTGTACTGATCAGGATAAGTACACGAGAAATTTGCAGAATCAAAGACAATCATCTTCGTTATCTTCCTCATATGCAGCTCCCACTTACGATGATGACCAGTGCCGGCTCACAACAGATTGTCCACGCGGACACGTGTGCAGACAAGGAGAATGCATAACAAACACATTTGGTCAGAGGATGCTTAGAAGAGCACAATCATCTTCCGTGCGTACCTCAGACAATCGAATACAGGAACATACAACATATCAGAGTGCACCCGAGTGCCGTCGCAACTACGACTGCCCCGGATCACAAATTTGCCGTAGAGGGAAGTGCAAAGAACAACCGTCCCGACGCCAACCGAGCTACAGCCGTTCGTCCGCACCTCCGCAAATTACACGACAGCATGCAGCTTCTTCCTCTTCCAGAATGAATAGAGGCACGTGCGGACGAAATTCTGACTGTCCACAAGGATTCGCATGCCGAAGACAACAGTGCGTTGAACAGGCAGCAAACAGAAGAATTCGTTCAAAAATGGATGATTCAACAGAGCTATACGACATCACATACACAACAGATGAAGGCCTTGAAGTGCACGAAGAGGGGAAGGCACTGGAAGTTCTCTTCACAGTAAACGGGGAAGAGCAAGATGGTGCGATGATTACAGTTGAGAAAGGCAGTAAGGTAAAAACACACATGACAATTAAGAACGTATCAGATAAGGGCATTGCTCTTATTACAGGCATTACATTTGACGGCGTTCAGTACGATCAGGATTATTACCATGTGCGTTACGACTGGTCGAGTGGATTCTCTGCCCTCTGGGGAAAAGAGATCGATGACGAATACATAATTATGCCCGCCGAAACGAGCATCACTGTGTACTCACACGTCTATCCACAGGAAACAGGATACCTCAAGGCATACGGCATGACATACTTCACACCTGAACGCACATTTGTTGATCGCCTTATTGAACACCTGCACTCACTCCCTAGAAACTATAAAGAAGAATGGAATAAAGCAGAGTTTACAAAAATGCTGGAAGTACAGTGCACATGGCCATGGCCATGGTGTCCTTAATAGTTTTACGGAACGTACTGCTCATGAATCGCAACAACCTTCCCGCTTGCATCCAACTCAAGCCAGAAAGGGACGTTGCGAAAACGCTGGTAACCGTGTGACGTTTCTGTAAGAAGATCACGAAAGTCGTCAAACGACACAGGTTCGTTCTCTACTATCTTATAAGGATTTTTCGTTTGCATCCGCACTGTAACAATCTCCGAAACGGGAAAAGTATCTGCTTCCGGTTCTGGATTCCGGATATAGTACCCATTTAAGGGGGCACATCCAATGTCCGGATTATTTATGCACTCCGGATTATCTTCAAGATTTGCTGCTTTTGCATCCCCTCCCATAAACCACTCAATTAGATCAACTTGGAGAACAATATTTCCATTTTGATCATGAATACTCTGAATGTAACCAATTACCTGCCTCTCTTGTTTGGCACACGCTGTGAGGACAAACAACAGAATAATGACGATTGCTACTGCTCTCATAAATTGGACCATAGAATATCATTTCCCAACGTTTAACATATATAATGATCTCATGAAAAAGCCTCTCCTCATCCTCACTTCCCTACTCCTCCTCGCAGGATGTGGTCCTTCTGAAGCTGAGAAGGAATTTAACGCGAGTGGAAGAGCAAAAGCGATTGAAGACAAGACAGATCTCTGGATGGTGTATGAAGATACGGATGCTGGATTCACAATCCGCTACCCGCACTCTGTCACTCTGGGAGAAGATTTGATAGTTGAGAGTGATCCAATTGAGACGCTCGAGGGAACAATGGGATACAACAGAGAAACTGCACTGAAGAATCAGAAAGCATTACAAGATGGTGAGTACGGTGATTCCGTGGACTTTGCGCTTGATGCATCTCAAAGAGTACGACCTATTGACGGCACAAGCGCACAGGAATTTATGGTACTTGGACGCTTCGAAGTGTGTGATGTCACCTTCGAACGCAAGCTCTACTTCTTTAATAACGATCATCAAGTGGTGATAACACTCCTAGGATCACAGGATGAAATCATGCAGAGTTCTTCCGTTTTCTTTGCAACTGATAACAATAACTGCGGAGATATGATGATATGGGACTTTGAAAAACAGGATGATTTCTACAGAACATTAAGTCGCGGAAATGGCTCAGAAGTAGCTCAGAACTGGTTTAATGACTTCGATGCGATTATCGATACACTGAGCCTCTCAGATTGACATTTCTAGTAAATTTCAGTACTTTAAGCGGCCAGGACGTACGTTCTGGATGTTCTTTTAGACAGCACAGTGCTCGCTTTTGATGAAGCCAGTTTGAACGATTTTGAGTTTATTTATAATCAAATTTCCCTTTTCCCATTTTTTGAATCCAGTGTCGTTCAAACTGCGTTTCTTTCATGTCTCTGCAACCGGCAAACTCGAAAGGAGAACTTGCCATGTCGTCGAATCTCACTCAGGTGCAGGCCGCGAACCGTGGGTACCCCATCTTCAAGGACGGGGATGCCGTCAAGTGCTACCTATCGCCCCAGGCGATGGTGGCAGACGCGCCGGGCTATGAACTACCGCCAGCTTACGCAGGCGGTGTCCTAGAGGGCAAGCTTCGCTTG
>CAYUBO010000096.1:0-5029 GCA_964443095.1 uncultured Candidatus Peribacteria bacterium
TAACGCAACTTCAGAATTTTCATCTTTCTGATGATGGAGGAGCGTGATGTGCTTCTCCGAATCCAGAGACGCGAAGACATCATCTGCAAATTGCGTAAGGTATCCATCAATCTCAGTATCCGTTTCAGTACAGATCGCATATCCTACACATGGGTGGTTTACATTTCCCAAATACACTTTCCATTCTGATTCCAGGAAGGGCATTCCGTAACTGTAGCTTCCACGAGTTAGAACAGTTGGCTCAGCCCATACATTGGGATACTTTATTGAAAATCCGCGCTTATTATCTGTGTACTTTATCCAGTTAACTGGAGATACGAAGTCTTCAGTTTTTTGTGAGAATTGCGGTGCAGGAGTTATATCAATCGGAACTTTTCTCAGTCTGTACAAAATCTCTGCAACGTCCGCACGCTGAAGGGGATAGTCCATATCCACTATCGTTGGCGGGATTGCATTCAAATGACTCATGATATCAATATATGGTTTGTACCAGACAGTGTTATAAGTTCGTCCAAGGTTTGGCAATTCCACATCTGTAAGCCCAAATCCTATTGCGAGCATCTTTGATGCCTCAACAAACGTTACACCGTTTGCTGGGCGGAAGCTCCCATCGGGGTATCCGCCAATTATTCCATTTAGCCAAGCGGTACAAACGTAAGGTGTGAACCATTCCTCGTTTCCAATATCAAAGAAATCGAACGTTTTGATGTGCTCCGCTTCAGGTGGAAGATTCTCCAGACACTCATCAATATAATTATCCGGGAACAGCATCTTCACGAGCATCTTTGTGAACTCTGCCCTGTTTACAGTGATGTCCGGACGGAATGATCTGTTTGGATATCCGCGAACGATTCCTTTCTGCATCACGTAGTTAATTGCCTCTACATATTGGTGATCATCCGGAACGTCATAGAAGAGAGCTTCCGTTTGAGTCGGAAACATCATCACAAGAATTATCCCAAGGGGGAGGAGGCGGGAGGTCATTGATTAGGAAAGGTGATTTATATCATATCAGAAAAGAAGATCCCTAGGATCCCAAAGATCCCTAAGATCCCTAGGATTACTTCCAAACTCTTAGGGCTCATCGGGATCCTCGGGATCGTAGGGATCCTTCGTGTCAGGTGTGCTATACTCCCGCTAATCCTATTTCCCCCTCTTTCCATGATTAAGCATGCACGCAAGTACGCTGCTGAGTTGATGGGAACGTTTTTCCTTACACTCATGGTAGCGCTCTCATTCCTTGCAGATATGCCTCTTCCGGGTGCAGTTATTCCTGCGCTCACACTGGCACTTTTTGTTTACACAGTCGGACCAATTAGCGGAAGCCACTTAAACCCCGCTGTCACCATCGGACTTTGGAGCGTAAAAAAGATCAATGATATGGATGCTCTCAAGTATGTTATTGCACAGTTTCTTGGTGCTGGAGTTGCTTTGGTACTTCTGGATTCTCTCCCTGGTGCCGCACCGAGTGTCGGTGCCAGCGATACACTCACTGTCGCAGTAGCTGAGTTAGTTGGAGCATTCCTATTTGTATTTGGTGTTGCATCTGTCGCGTACGGAAAAGTGCATGAGGCTGCATCCGGTATTGTAGTTGGATGGTCATTGCTCTTAGGTATTGTCATCGCCTCTATCGCCAGCAACGGAATCCTGAACCCTGCTGTTGCTCTTGGTGTAGGTTCATTCTCGTTGATGTACGTAGTTGGACCTGTCGTCGGAGGAATGCTTGGTGCATGGACCTTCCGATGGATGAGTTCTGCTAGGTAGATTTTATTGCTACTACTTCCAGAAGTTCTCGCACTGCAAGTTGTTCTTGTGAAAAAGTCATCTGACCTTTCTGTTTTCGGTCAGCAATGATGAGTGCAAGATGGTAGAAGAAGTATTCATGGGGGAAACGGAAACTGTGTACTTCTTCCCACTTAAGATTCGGGAATACTCTCTTCAGTTCATCGCGCATTACTTCCATGTTAGGTGCATGGATTTTGTAATTGTTCACAATCAAAAAGTAGATAATCATTGTAACGGCTAGCCTCTTGTTTCCGTTACTGAAGTGGTGGCCATCAATAATGGAACAGAAGAGATATGCAGCTTTAGACAAAACACCTTCGTACTCAGTCCTATCCATCAATTGGAAAGATCCTTCCAGCTTCTCCGTGCCTGACCTTTCATCTTCATAGAATGGTGCAGGCTCGCTAGTTGCCATCCGTGCGCGGATATATGGGAAGAGCTGCTCTTTGCACACGGTGAGGGTGGGGTAGACGATCTTCATCATTACTTCTTGCTAAGTTCACGTAGTACTTCACCGATGATCGTGTCCATCTGACTCAATGTGTCATCGAGTTTCATGTTGGATGATTTGAATCGCTCCTTGAGCCTCTCGAGCATTCCGCTTTCTAGGAGGATGCGACCGAGGGCAGGGGAGAGGATGAATGCCCTGTCTTTCCCGTGGCTTTGCACCACGGCGTAGTCTTCGACTTCTCTGAGCGCTTCTTTCCCTCTGCGCTGCAGGTCAGTCATGGTGATGATGGGGAGAATGGAGTCCATGAGGTCATTGTAATCTATGTATAAATTTATGTCAAATATTATGTAGAATATATGAGAGAATCAAAAGAAACCGAGGAAACCGAAGAATCCAAGGATAAGGATTCCTAGGAATCCTTGGAATCGTAGGTTGCTTTGGATTCCTTTATTTAAAGATATGATGCTCAATCCAGTTGGCAAAACCAAGGACGCCCGCGACCATCATCCACCCCCAGAGACCGCCACGGATTTCTATCTGAATCATGTTCGGATCCATATTTAGAACCATTGTGTGCACAAGTTGAATGAATCCACCGTGGACAATCACCATCGCAAACAATCCGGCAAAGAGGCGTAGTGGTGCCGTGATGACATTCAGTATTGGTCGCACGAAAATGTTCATCAGAGTCAGCAGCGCACCGATGATGATATATGCGCTCCATCCTCCTACGACGTAAAAATATTCTGAAAGGTGTTGCGTCATTCCCCACGCAAGCAGGATGTTCAGTGCTGCTATGACGGTTAGCCGGAAGGGGAGAGAGGCGCGCGTGTTCTCTTTGGACATAGGACTAAGGACTTGGGACATAGGGTACTACAAAGAATCGGTTTTGAGAACTTCCCTAAGTCCTCTGTCCCATGTCCTATGCTCTTTTCTCGAACGCAATGATAATTTTGCGATCAGGCAAGTCCACCTCATTCTCATCACCATCATTATCCGATATATCCGCACGTGTCTCATCTGCAATCAACTCACCATGTGTTTGCATAACTTCATCTGCACCATTTACTTTCAGTGAAATCCGATCAGTGAAGCTTAGTCCGTTTTCTTTTCTTAGTCTCTGTACGGCACGGATTATGTCGCGCGCTTCACCTTCCAGTCTTAATTCATCATCAAATGAAGTATCAATGCTCACAACAACTCCCTTATCTGCTGCAACGTTATCACCTTCTTTCCCGCGATACACAATCTGTGCTTCCGCCGGACTCATAACTTCATCAAGAATCAAAATTGATCCGTCATCCTTCTGCGTGAAGTCGCCACTCTTTCCTGCTTGTATCACTTCCTGCACACGTGCACCAAGACGCGGTCCGACTTTTCGTGCATCAACCTGAACATACGCTTCCGCAAGTTGTTCGGGGTCATCCGCGAACGCGATCTCTTTCACATTGAGTTCTTGTCTTAAGAGAGCGAGATCCTCATCACTTAACTGGATTGATGATGCCATTTCCGGTGGCAGTGCAATGTTTGCGAGATTCAGTGGCTGGCGGACTTTCACGTTCGCTTCACTCCGGATCGAAAGTCCAAGCGAGACGATCAATCTCATCAACCTTGTCTTCTTAAGAAGTTTCTTCTCTTCATCGGTAAGTTCTCTCTTCTGCGGCCAGTCTGTTAGGTGAATTGATCCGTGAGTTTCCGGTACAAGGTTTAAGTAAATTGCATCGGTTATGTATGGGCAGAATGGCGCGAGCAATTGGCCGACTGTCAGAAGTACATCATAAAGAGTTGTAACTGCATCATGCTGGTCACCGAGTCCTCGGTCACCTGAGGCATCGGGAGCTTCTTCACTACCCTTACCGGCAAATCTCCTTCTACTCAATCGAACGTACCAGTTTGTGAGCGCATCAATCGTATCGTGCAACTCGTCACACGTCGCAGAGAGATCATACCGATCCAATTCCTCAGTCATCCTGTTAACAAGATCCTGAACTTCTGCCCTCATCCACGAATCAAGAGGATGGTTGGAATGCCTTCTTGTTTCATGTGGCTCATATTTGGCTGCATTGGCATAAGTAACGAAGAAGCTGTACGTATTCCATAGTGGCAGCAAAACGTTGCGTACTGTGTCTTCTACAAGCTTCTCGGAGAATCTCAGGTCCTCCCCTCTCACGGCAGGCGAGCTCATCAACGCAAACCTCACAGCATCAGCACCATGGGAGTGCACGACATCCATTGGATCAGGATAGTTTTGTAGTTTCTTACTCATTTTCCTTCCGTCTTCAGAAAGCACTGTCCCATTTACTACACAGTTCTCAAATGGTGATTTACCGAATAGGGCAGTAGAGAGAACTGTAAGTGTGTAGAACCATCCGCGTGTCTGGTCCATTCCTTCCGCTATAAAGTCTGCGGGGAAATCTTGTGGCTCCTTCTGCTTGCTGTGTACGAATCTGAACGGATAGTTGCCCTGCGCAAATGGCATTGAGCCGCTCTCTACCCAGCAGTCGAGCACTTCAGTTGTCCTGCGTATCAACGGATTTAATTTGATGGTTGCTGATCCGGCATTTAGCAGTCCAAATTTGAGCGTCTCAGGATATGAAAGATTTTCTGCCAGTGCCTTCAGTGCTTTAGCAACTCCGTTGTGGCTTACAAGAAGAATGTGTTTCCCTGCGTACTTCTCAAGCAGTGCCTCATATACCTCCTGCATTCTGATAATAAAATCAGATAGGCTTTCTCCTTCCTGCGGTGTTGCATGATGGAATGGGAATGTTCCTCCGTTTTGTTTCATGTGATCAT
>CAYUBO010000097.1:0-5026 GCA_964443095.1 uncultured Candidatus Peribacteria bacterium
CAGATACGGAGAAATAAGGATAGCAACTGTAATGATGTACGCAATTCCAGTAGTAATACTTGCCATGAATGGACTTGTCTCATTGTCTTCTTCTTCCTGTGTTGAAAGATATTCGGAGGCAGCCATGGAGAATGATGCTGCGATTCCTGTTATGAGTCCTACGACTGCAATCAGTTCCGTATCCTTCAGTGCGAGTGTAAGACCGGCGAGTGCACCTGTGAGTTCAACAAGTGCATCATTAAGTCCAAGAATGAATGAACTTACATACTGAAGGAAGCGCTCATTGATCATTTTGAGGAGTTCCTCTTCGTGCTCCTGTTCATCTTTGATGATCGGGATAGCCTCGGGGTATGCACTGGAGATCTCCTGATACAAAGCTTGCGAGAGTCCTTCTCCTTTTTCCATCAACTTGAGGCTGAAACTCAAACCAAGAAATCTTGCGAGATTGGTGTAGAACCAAATCTTAAACTTTGAAGGCTCAACTTGTTCACCAAGAATCTTCGTCCACCGTTTGTAATGCCTCATTTCATCATCCGCAATCTGTTTTAGAATCTTTTTGTTGTGTGCATTCTTTGTGCGCCTAGCAATCTCCTTATAAATAAAATGCTCAGTGATCTCATTGTGCGCAGCCCAATGAACGGAGCGGCGCATCTTTTCCCTCTTGCTCTCTTTGGCATTCATACAACCAGTGTAGCAGATTAATTATCGTATTCCCCAAATCCCTGGATCTGTCCGTTCACACGCTCACAGTATGGTCTGCGCCGTGGAGATACTCTTCTGCAGTCAACGGGCTGCTTTGGATCTGTTGTGACTGTCTCTTCAACATTCTTCTGTTCATCAATTCCCTCACGAACACGTCTACCACGACGTCCTTCTCGTAGCATTGGATCTGCTCTTAACTTCTCTCCCCTCAATGTACCTCCCCTACGACGAATATCATCTTCCATTCTCTTTTTTTGCTCTGCTTTAAATTCTTCCTTGTACTCAATGTAACTGTCATCTTCCACATCAATCTTTGCTCTACGTTTGATCTCCTCTTCAATGCGCATTCTCTGAGCCTCCCTTAGTGATTCTTTGTAATCCCGATGTGTTGTTTTGGATCCGGACCCACTAGGCAACTGGTACTGTTGTTCAAATGAACGACGCCTGTAACGTGTGCGGTTACTTGTATCTAGTCTTTGCTGTCGAACATAAGCAAATTGCGTTGGTTCACTTACCAACATTTCTGCAAGTTGATCACCGGAAGCAATCCCCAGAAGCAGTGGAGCCAGTGCTTGTGCAATTAGGTAGCTCATGCAAACGCACAGTTTACTCTTTTTTTATTAATGCAACAGCACATGGTGTTCTTTTTTTAAATTGATGTGATGTTGGTTACAACTTAATGATGATACTCAGTTCCTTTTATTATCTGTAATGATCGGTACAGCTGTTCTAAGAAAACCGCTCTGCATAGCTCATGTGCGAGTGTCATTTCACTGAGTGCAATCAATTGATCGCTGCGATTTCTAACTTCATCACTTAATCCATATGCACCTCCGATGATAAAAATAATTGATGATCCTTCATCACGAAGTTTGCTGATCTCAGATGAGAATGATGTTGATGAATATGATTTTCCACGCTCATCCAACACCCACACACTTCCCTCACGTTTTGAAAGTGCTTCGATGATGCGATCTGATTCTTCTTCGATCTGCTTAACTGGATCTGACTGTTTACTTGCCGGAAGCTCCAGTAATTCAAAATCAGAATCCCGATCAATGCGTTTGATGTAATCCTGACACGCATCTTGTGCCCAAGACTCTTTAATACTACCAATACAGATAAGAGTGATCTTTTGCATAGCTACAAGCTAACAGCTAAAAGCTTATCCGTCGAAGTGATCAACATCATTTTTTCTGTAGGACACTAACTGTTTCGATGTGTGCGGTATGCGGGAAGAGATCAACCGGCTGCACAGTGCGAAGCTCGTATCCATTCTTCAAAAAACCTCCAAGGTCACGAGCAAATGTTGCTGTGTTACATGAAACATATACGATCTTTTCCGGATCATGTGCCAGAATTGCATCCCTTGCTTTCGGATGCAATCCTGCACGAGGAGGATCAAGCACTACAACTGAGAATTTATATTTTCCACCGGGTTTAAGTTGTTGGTTGAGTACCTGCTCTGTGCGTCCACGGTAGAAGCTGATGTTTCCGATCCGGTTTTTTCCTGCACTCTTAAGTGCATCGTCGATCGCTGAGGGATGGCTCTCAACTCCTACAACTTTCTCGCAGAAACGTGAAAGGTATTGCCCAATTGTTCCCATCCCACAGTAAGCATCAAGAACCGTATCACGAGGACTGAGATCTGCGGAGTCAGCGATTGCCTGATACAACTTCTCTGCACCAAGTGTGTTTGTCTGGAAGAAAGAGAAAGGAGAAATTTCAAATGTGAGATCAAAAAGTCTTTCGGAAATAGTTGGCTTACCAACAAGGCAATGGATCTTCGGAGTTTCGGGCCTGTCATTCACACCCATGTTTTCTATAACAAGGAGTGACGCTAGTCCACTGCGTCCTCCGAAGCGCATGAAGTGCTGGAAGAGAGGCTCAAGTTCCTTCTTTCGTGCTTTTACAATGAAAGCAATCATGTACTCACCTGTCTGAATGCCACGACGTAGAAGAAGTGTCCTGAGCATTCCTTTGTGCGTCTTCGGGTTGTACACAGGCAATTTAGTATCTTCCATAAACCTCTTAACGTCCGAGAGGAGCGATCCTATCTGTTCATCAAAAAGGTGACATTCGGAGATAGGCAGAACAGTGGACCACTGACCCGGTTGATGGAATCCGATCGTTGGATTCTCATCAAAGTAGATTCGCTTCCCATCCTTATCTTCCGATCGCATATTTTCGTATCCAAAACTCAACTCCAGCTTATTTCTGTAATGGAACACTTGAGGGCTGGGGATTATCTTGAGCACCCGGCCTGGAAGCTGTTCACGAAGCTCCTGATCAACAGGGGTGAGGTGTTCAAGGGTTTCACGAACAATTTCCTCTTTATACTCAATCTGCTTGTTATAAGGGAGGTTCTGCCAGGTACACCCTCCACAATCGTGGAAATGCTGACATCGAGGAGGAACCTCATCTATGGCCTTTTTGATCAATGTTAGGAGCTTAGCCTCGTAGTAGCTTCCTTTGTCCTTTGTGAGCCTAATTTCGACTTCCTGGCCGGGAATTGTGCCCGGGATAAAGACAGCCTTACCGTCGATATGAGCCAATCCTGACCCACCATGGGTCAGTTTCTCAATTTTCACCGTATGCTGCTCTCCGGGGGCTAATTCTGTGCCCTGAGATGTTGACATTTTAGGATAATTATAGTATAAATTACCTCCTTTTTTCCCCACATGAGAAGACTCTCCTTCTTCCTCCTTGGCTTTCTATTCCTGGTGAGCAGTGATGTTCTCAGTGGGCGTGTGACGGCAAGCTTAGCAGAAAAGCCTAGCTCCGCAAGTATTCCGGCGATTTGGATGGCCACTCTTGCAAGCGCAGATAGCCCTTCTGATGCGATTAAAGAAAAGCGAGTACGATCCGGTAGACGCAGAAGAACTCTCGCAATTGAGAAGCCTCGTACAAAGGAACGTGCAGAGAAACAGAACAAGAATCTGAAGCCAGTTAAACCTCGTAAGCGTGATAAGCCAATCGTATGGATGCCTAAGAAAAAAGAGAAAGAACCGACGCTCTTAAAGGTATTTGACCAAGATGATATAAGTGATAAGCACAAGAATATTGCCAATGAAGCACTAATGTCACTCCCTCCTCGTTGCCGCAGTACACTCAAGAAATTCCATGTTAGATACGACGGAAAGGGGCGAAGAGGGCTCGCTGGTAAAAGCGTGATCATTCTTGTTGCTCATGTACCGGATGCCGAATTCCGAGGACTTTTCCTGCACGAATTTGGGCATGTAACAGACCTTGGCTGCCTAAATGGAACAGAGCAGAGTGGACCCAGCTCATTCAAAGATGGAAAAACGATTATATATAACGATGACCCAAGTGTACGGTACTACTCCATCTCATGGCTTGATAGTAAAACTAAGCGTCCTGAAGCAGAGGCAGAAGACTTCGTTTCCGGGTACGCAAAGAAAGATCCATTCGAAGACTTCGCAGAGGCCTACGCGTATTACGTTCTGCATAATGATCTGTTTAAGCAGCGTGCAGAGTCAAACCGTGCAATTGCAGCAAAGTATCGTTGGTTCCAGAGGAATGTATTCCCTCCGACTTTCTCCATTGCATCAACCCAGGAAGAATGGACAGGAAAGCCAACATGGGACATTACAAAGATGGAATATACCTGGAAACCGGGTGTCGAAGTCGCAATTAAATAAGCTTTTAGCTTGTAGCTGTTAGCTTTTAGATTAAGTTTTTAATAGTATTTACCTATCTGCCCTAAAAGCTGAAAGCTGAAAGCTGTTCGACCGTTTATATAACCGAACTATGCGCCAGAAGATTCTACTCATCAGTTGGCTCCTTACCGACCTTGCCGTCTTCGTCGGATCATTCGCGGCAAGCTATTTCCTGAGAGTAGGATGGATCTTATCAACAGACTTTCCATTCGATCGATTCATCATAATAGCTGCAATGGTCTCTCCGTTGTGGCTGGTAGTCTTGATAATGACACGCACGTTCAACATTACCCGTAATCAAACAACTCCAAGGAACATCGCATACATATGTTATGCGTCGGTAATCGGCACAGCACTATTCGCTGTTTCTTATTACTTCTTCTACGGATTGTTCTTCAGCCGAAGACTCCTTATATACACCCTGATAATTACTGCGATACTTACCTGGATCTGGCACATCGTATTCCAGCAGATTCAACGTATCCTTCTTAGGAAGAATCCTCCCGTGTTCCCAACTCTGATTGTTGGTGCAACAAGGGAATCAAAAAAGTTGATTGAGAATCTTAACAAGCACAGGAACCCTCTTAAACCTGTGGCTGTTCTGGATGGACGTGGAACCAAGGAATCGGACATTGGAGGAGTTC
>CAYUBO010000098.1:0-3836 GCA_964443095.1 uncultured Candidatus Peribacteria bacterium
GCAGGATGTGGATGCAAGGATAAGGAACCCGAAGATGCAACTTTTCTTCCGGAATCTGGAACAGAGATCTGGGGTTATCAACAACTAACCGTAATCCCTGACCCAGAAAAGAATCTTTCAATTAAAGATATTACAATGGAAACAGAGAAGGGGATTGAGTCGCTTATTACACAAAACAATCCTCTGAGGAGCAGAGACAACAACACCTATGAGATAAGCCTCTGTGCAGAGTGCGTTGAAGGATCGAAGATTACAGTGACAGTTGCGTTCAACGAAACAGAGAATACTGTCACACGTACTTACCCCATCAACCACATGCCAGTGGTGAAAGTAGTAATAAGGGAAGATGGCGATCAATTTGTGTTGGATGCGAGTGAGTCAGAAGATCCGGAAGGAGGAAGTTTACGATTCCAGTGGTTCCACATGGGAGAAATAATTCGAGGAGCTCTACTTACCGTGGATGACCTGTCTTCTATTCAAGAAGAACCAGCAATTGTGCAAGCTTCTGATGGTACAACTACCGTGACAGATATAATGGGGCTCGTCCCTGGAACAGGCGGAGTACTTACACCTGTGTTTACACCTGATCACTATGTATGTGAGGATTTGGAAATTTTCACGGGACATCCACCTTTGCTAAATGGCGGATTAGCACTGGGTGCAGACCCTGCAGTTGGTACTGCACTACCCCTAGATGGGAGCGGAAACCTTATGATGGACTACTCGCTTGGGCATGCATTTGAAGTAAGAGGCACGATCATAGTTCCTGGACCAGTATTCGATGAAGGGCAGGATGTAGCTTATACAATTATGCTCAGTGGAGCAGTAGTCTCCACTGCAACGGGACAGAGACGGACGCCTGCAAACAGAAGTGTCCTTTCTGGATCATATGTAGCACCTGTACCAATACCTATTGCTGGTAGTGGAGTTCATCCACCTATGGTATTTGATAATTACGATCATCATCCTAATATTGGTTATTTGTGGAGAAATAACACTCCAACAGGCCCACAATTTAGTTTTGTGAAATCAAAAGGAGTTGAATTCCAAAATGGTAATATGTTGATGATTTGGGCAGACAAACCATCACACCGTCTGGATGCTGGGACCAACATGAATGGGGGATTCTATGCTGTATTTTACTTCCGCGCATGGATGGATCCCGACCTCACCAAATGTGAAAAGCACTTCCTCGTAGAGATTGAAGTTGATGGTAGTGGAGTTGTGACGAAAAACGAGCTGCGGATGCGTTGATACTGAAATCAGTATCTTAAGAACCCGAAAGCTTGAAACTCTCCACCACAAACTCAAAGTCCTTAGATGCGCTGCTGCTTTTTTTGTAAGGGTAGTGGGAGAGGATGATGAGGCGCTCTGCACTGAGTGGATGAATGTAATGCAGAACTCTCGTACCTGCTCCCGCAGCATGCATTTCTGAGCGAACAAATTTGAGCCCATTCACTTCAACTTCCTTTTTTTTGATGAGGAAGTCACTGCCCTCAACCATCCCATTGGCCTCCAGCCACTCGTCGAAATTCTTCACACCGGCGATTTCTGAAATTGGGAGGACGGAAATGAGGATCTGTTCCCCAAGAACGTAACCCTCAGTTCCGGAAGGAGCTGAAAATTCTTCCTCCCTCGTTAGAGCGACAGTATCTTTTAGCTCATGCGGATACCATCCAACGGGATACTGAATGCTGTAGATATTTTGTGGATGCGTGTACGAATTGCTTTCCTCCGGTTGCTGCTCAGAGCAGGAGATTAGGAGGAGGCAGGGGAGGAGAAGGAGGAAGAGTTTGGGCATAGGGGGATTGTACAGGAGGTGGGACTTTCGACTTAAATACAGAATAGTAAAAAATTGACAGATGATGAAATAATCGTAGCATCATTTTATGGTAGCACCTGACTATTCAAAGGATGCTGACGCAGCAGAGAGAATTGCATTCTCGATGGTCTTAGAAGTATCTGAATTAGCTGCAGATTATCGAGAATGGATGAGAGGGGTAGTAGCATTCAGACAAGGGGAACAAGATAAACTAATCAAGCTAAAAGGCCCTGAAAAAATTGTCAGAAGCTGCCAAGACCAATTGGATCGGTTTATTTTTGCTGAACATCATGGCGGAGAAATACTTGATGGCATTTCTGAGCAACAAGAAAAGATGCAAGCGTTACCACTTATACAATCGGTAGCTTCTCGTGTTAAAGCGGAACAACGTCAGCAAAGAGATAAGGCAAGGCATTTGGCAGTTTGTGAATGGCAGATTAGATCTCTCGTTCTGAGCTGGGCAGTAGATGAAGCGATGGGAACAAGACCCGCATTTCGAGATCTGGAAGAGAGTGTTCATGAAAGCATTCACGGTGAGATATCAATAAATCTTCGTGGTAAGCTTAATGCAATGCCTGAGCTAGATGTGACAACTGAATTTGCTAATTAGGAGATGAGGAGGGGTTTGGGCATGGGAAAAGAAATTCTTTTCTAAAGTAGCTCTTTGCGCAGAGATAAAGTATAGATAGAAGATTGACATATATTGGTTATAATCTATCATCTATTTTGTAACTGCCATTCCAAATATGTCTGAATCTTCAACTACGCCTGAAGAAGAACTTGATAGAAAGATAGGGGAAATAGCTGCCGGCCCAATTGATACTATTAAACTCAGTTCCCAGGTAGCAGGCATCATCGAGAGGCGATTTGGTTCAGAAACCAGTGACTGTGCATTACTCTACGATGCATCAGACACTGTGATTGAATCATTATCTGATGGAGAAATTCGTATGGATGACCTTTTGAGAGATGTACCAAGATTTGCCACAGCTGTAAGGCAAGCTCTTCCTGAATCTGGGGATGACACTGAGTACCGTAAATACCTTAGCGCTTTAAGAGCTGTTTTTCGTTGTGCTTGTAGTACTGTGCAGTGTAGTTACGTTCAATCGCAAATGGATGAGTCAACGTACGCTGCAATTGCAACTGAGGCAGGAGGAGCTACAGGTGACTGTATCTCTGGTTACATATTTCCTGCAGTACGCGAAGTTGCAGATAGACTTACACGCGATATACAAGAAGATCTCATTCCGCTGGGAGTAGAGGAGAATAGAAATTTCTGGTCAGATTGCGGGGATTAAAGAGCTATGGATGCTATCACAGATGGAAATTAAAAAAACTTGGTGACATGCTTTACAGTCTTGAAATATAGTCGTATAAAGTACGTATGAATGAGATAACAGATCAAGCAGATGAACCTTCTCTGGAAACACTCGCAAGGGAATGGGCCAGTCAATATCCCGATGGAGAACATATGCTAAAAACTCTACTCAAGACACCCGGTCTCAGGGAGCGATTGGGTATTCTTGGTCAATGCACAGATGAGGGGATTCCTTTTGATCCCTTCGAAGCAATGAACTGGCAGAAATTCATAGATGTCACACTCTTGTCAGCTGGTGTTCGCCGAGAGCATTACCTGCTAATTCAAAGGGGCAATGATAATCCTGCTAACACAGAAGGTGCAGAAAAAGAATCTACGCTTGTTGGATTATATCCAGTAAAACCTGTTCGTCGTGATGACGAATTATTTAAGGCTTATCATGAAAGGGTAGCACAAAAAAGACCTCTCCTTATACATCAAGGAGCTCTCCTTGATGCGGAGGGTAATCTTGTGCAAGCAATGGCAACAACATACACCACAATGGATTCTCCACAGGAAATATCAGCAGCACTACTAACACAAGGTGAGATGTCCACACGTATTAAATCACTTGTATTTTCTGATGATAAGGTTGAAGACATGAACAACCCCAATTGGCATGACCTGGTTCAGGTACTTTCAGAAGGTGAGTAGATA
>CAYUBO010000098.1:3846-4979 GCA_964443095.1 uncultured Candidatus Peribacteria bacterium
AGGAGGGGTTTGGGGATGGGGGGATTGTACAGGAGGTGATATGAGTACGTGGGCAGAATCTATATATTCATTTTGTCACCTCTTTTTCTAAAGGCTTTCCTTCCTCCTTCAAGTTTAAGTAACTCATTTCTATTTGCAATATCCTCAATGGTAGTCTCCGTTACTTCTGTTGCCCCTGTATCATTATTTAGGATGAATATTTTTTCTGAATCACCATTTACAACGAAGTTTGCATTATGGGTAGCAAAAATTAACTGTCGGTTTTTCTTATTGTTTTTAATTAATGGAACTAGATAATTTGCAATAAGTGAGCTGTCTAAATGAGTCTCTGGCTCATCTATTATCAGTGGATAATTCCCAAATAAGAGCAGTATAACAATAACAGCAGTACACTTTTGGCCAAATGAGGCTCTTTCAATTGGCTTGCCATCATATATCACTTCTATTTGCTTATACATATGGACATTGTTCAAATGCTTATCTCTAATAATTCTGAAAATCTCGAAATTCATTTGTTCGGAAAATACCTCCTTTAGAGACTTACTATATTTTGCTTCTGTACCTTCTTCTGAAAGAGTCTTCTGTATTTCTCCTAAATCTTGGGAAAACTCATATTTATATTTGGAAATAAAATCTTCAGCAAGATCTCTTCTTTCAACGGTTCTAATCTCATCAAAATAATTGCAGAATTCACTTGAAAGATTCTCCCAAGCTTCTTCCAAATTAAATGAGTACCTCAATCCAATATTCTTTATATCTCTTTCCTTATTTTCGTCAGCTTGCTCTTCAAGCATAGAAACAAGCGGCTCAATTGCATCTGATATAACATTTTCGTAGTCAGTCTTAACCTTTTGCACATCCAACAGGTCATCGGCATACTTTCTCAGTTCACTTTCTTTTTCTTTTATATTTTTCTTTAGTTTCTTCATCTTTTCTTCGAGAATGACTGCTTTTTGTGGAGCACTTTTTACTTGCAGAATATTTTCCTCAGAGAGACCTGCTTTTTCGAGCAACTTAGATAATTGAATTTCTTGCTCTTCAATTTCTTTCTCAAGTTGATTCTCTTTTTCTAAAAGTTCTATGAACTACCGCCAGCTTACGCAGGCGGTGTCCTAGAGGGCAAGCTTCGCTTG
>CAYUBO010000099.1:0-4978 GCA_964443095.1 uncultured Candidatus Peribacteria bacterium
GGAAACTCTTCCTCCGCCAGCTTACGCAGGCGGATTCTCGAAGGAATGTTGAACTATCTTTTTCCCTTCTTTGCGAGCAATTCCTACTTCCTTTAGGACACCAGGAGAACAATACGTTTTGGGGCCTACCATCACCACTACAATATCAGATCGTTTAATGGCACTTCGCGCTTTGTCTTCCCAGCTTTTCTCTGGTGCCGCTTCTTTGAGCGATTGATCAATTACCTCAAATGGTGAATCAGGTAATCTTGCTTGTCCAATTATAAACTCCTTAAGCAGCTTATCATTGTCAAAATCAAAGCTTACAAATACCCTTTTCTTTTTAGTCACTGTAACCATCAAATTGATCTTATCTTTTTCATCTTTGAGTGTCTAGTTTACTGGACATTTCATCAAAATTGCACTTTTTGACTTCCTCAGTTGACTGTAGCAATAACATAAATGAATCTTACCCATGTGTGTCAAACATGACATTAGTAAGTTATTAGCTTGTACATTAACTGCATTTGATTAAATTGTAATAATATGGATGATACCGATCAAACTAATGAGAAGGGCAATGAGAATTTTGATAGTGTGGTTAATGAAAGGGCTTTTTGGCTTGATCAGGCATCATTGCTATATAGCGCATCTGCCCTCCTAAAGAGTAAAGACCGATTTCATTTGCCTATTGAGGAGCAAAGAAAAATTCTAGAAGAGGATAGAGGAAAAGTAGATTTCTTTGGTGTAATCCAGATGCTCAGAGGTATGTATTTAGAATGTCTACTTAAAGCAGCTTTAGTTACTTCTGGAATACATCTGTCAAAGGGGGGAGAAATGATTAGGAAATATTCTCATCACAAATTAAAAAAGCTTGGGGGTGGAATAAAGGACATTAATTTTTCAGATCAGGAAAACTATTTACTTGAGCGCCTTACCCTCTGGATAGAATTTGGCCGCTACCCAAGCTTAAAATCTGCAGTCAAGTCTAAAGAAATCCCTTTAACCTGGCATAGTCCAGCAGACGATGAAACACTAAAATCCATAGAGGATAAACTTCTTAATCTATTCAAGACACCCACAGCCAATGAAGAACTATAAGGTGATCGTCACTTAGGATAAAATACGTACACATCCATGCCCCAATCAATCTACAAAGTCCCCAACGGTAAGCTCTTGAAGGTGTTCCTTGAAAAAGAGGGTGACAAGATAGGAGAGATTAAGATCACCGGTGATTTCTTCGTGTATCCGGAAGAAAAGATTGAGGAACTGGAACAGAGCCTTATCGGAGCAGAACTGAATCAAGAGGATCTGACGCAAGCCATCCAAAGCTTTATCGACAAGGAAGAACTTGAACTCTTTGGGGTAGATACTGAAAGCTTGGTCAAAGTTATTCTGATGTGCACATGATTACATTCCGCTTACTCCAAACCGGCCATAAATCTGCAGCGTTCAACATGGCGCTGGATGAAGTGCTCATAAACAGAATTGCAGCTGGAAAGAGTCAGCCTGCACTTCGCTTCTACGGATGGGAGCCTGCTGCTGTGAGCATCGGGTACTTCCAGTCTATTACAGCAGAAGTTGATGACGAGAAATGTAAGGAGCTTGGGATAGATGTGATCAGGAGGCAGACCGGTGGGGGAGCTGTGTTCCATGAAGCAGAAGTCACCTACAGCATGCACATTCCGTTGAAGCTGGATCTTGTACCCAAAAAGATCCTTGAGTCTTATGAAAAGATTTGCGGAGGAGTTATAAAAGGACTGAATGAACTTTCCCTCGACGCACAGTTTGTTCCGTTAAATGACATCGTTGTAAATGGGAAGAAGATCTCCGGGAATGCTCAAACGCGAAAACAGGGGATCATCCTGCAACACGGGACAATCTTGATGGACACCGATGTTGACAGAATGTTTGAGCTCCTCAAGGTTCCGGATGAAAAGATGAAGGGGAAGATGATCTCCTCTATAAAAGAACGTGTTACATCTGTAACGCATCAACAAAACTCGCCCTCCTCATTTGAAAATGTGAAGTATGCCCTTGTGCTCGGTTTCCAAAAAGAATTCCCCGATGTTACCTTCGAACCCAGCGAATTGAGCTCCGAGGAAGAATCTGAGGTTCAGGAGCTTATCGAATCAAAATATTCTCAAGATAGCTGGAATTATAAGAGGTGAGTTTGTACAATTTATGGCCAGTGTTACTAAAGACACCCCTCAACGAGGCCCACAAAAAACTCGGAGCCCGCATGGTCGATTTTGGTGGTTGGGAAATGCCCGTGATGTACACAAATCAGGTAGAAGAGCATCATGCTGTACGGAATGCCGCGGGGGTCTTTGACGTGAGTCACATGGGTGAAATAGTAATAAAGGGGGCTCAGGCTCTTGATCTCACACAGAAACTCCTCAGCAGAAACATTGAGGCAATGGAAGACGGGCAGGTGAGTTTGGGAGTTCTTTGTCAGGAAGACGGTGGAATCATAGATGACTTAACGGTCTATAAGTTCAGCCCCGAGCACTATCTTTTGGTTGTAAATGCGGGGACGGCTAAGGGAGATTTTGAGTGGATAAAGGAGCACGGCGCAGGGATGGAGGCAGAAGTGATAAATAAGAGTGAAGAAACGACAAAGATTGATCTTCAGGGGCCAAAGGCTCAGGAGATCTTGCAGGAACTTTGTGATAGCGATCTCAATGAGATTGAGCGATACTACTTCTCCTGTCCCCGTATAAACGGAGTAGAAATGATCGTGTCACGTAGCGGTTACACAGGTGAGGATGGTTTTGAGTTGTATTTGGAAAACGCAGTTGCAGAAGATATCTGGAATGCGATTCTGGAAGCCGGGAAGCCGAAGGGATTGATTCCATGCGGGCTGGGGTCGAGAGATACTTTAAGAACCGAATGCGGCATGATGCTCTATGGTCACGAAATCAGCCGCGAGCGCACCCCCTTGGAGGCTGTGTACGGATGGACTGTTAGCTGGGATAAGGATTTCATTGGCAAGGAAGCGCTCCTCAAGCAGAAGGCAGAAGGTATAAAGAAGAAGCTTGTAGGCTTTGAAATGCTTGAAAGGGGGATCGCGCGTGAACACTATCCTTTACTTATGGACGGCGAGGTGGTCGGTGAGGTCATGAGTGGAACTCCTTCCCCAACATTGGGAAAAAATATTGGAATGGGGTATATTCGAGCTGACCTTAAAAAACCGGGCACCGAAATTGAAGTTGATATTCGTGGACGTCCCGTTAAGGCCAGAATCGTGAAACTGCCTTTCTACACCCCGGCTTATAAACGTTAACCTTTAACGACATGGCAACTGTAAAAGACGGTCTCTACTACACGAAAGAACATGAATGGATAGAAGTTGATGGTGACAACGCTACCGTCGGAGTTTCCGACCACGCTCAGGAACTTCTCACTGACATTGTCTTTGTTGAACTTCCTGAAGTTGGAAAAACTGTGGAGCAAGGGAAGTCTGCCTGCGTGGTGGAATCTGTGAAATCAGTTTCAGACGTCTATGCTCCGATTAGCGGAACGGTCAGTGAAGTAAACACCGAACTGGAGAATGCACCCGAAACAGTAAACAGCGATGCCTTCGGAGGGGGATGGCTCTTTAAGTTAAGTGGAATTGATGCAGGCCAGCTTGATAGTTTGATGGACTCAAGCGCATACAAAGAATTTGTAGCTAACGAAAGTCACTAATTAGTTTTAATGCCCTACATAACTCACACCACAGCAGAGAAAGAAGAGATGCTAAATGCAATCGGCGCAAAAGCTGTGGAAGAACTTTTTAGTGATGTACCTGAAAGTTTGATGGAGAAGGAAGAATTCAATCTTCCTGATGGTCTTTCGGAGATGGAAACAGCCAAAATGATTTCTGAGATTGCAGCGAAGAACAATAACGCACCATTCCTCGGAGGAGGTTTCTACAATCACTACATTCCCAAGCACGTCATCAACTTGGCAACTCGCTCGGAGTTCTTTACTGCCTACACACCCTACCAACCGGAAACAAGCCAGGGTGTGCTGCAGGCAATCTTTGAGTACCAGACAATGATCACGAGGCTGACGGGACACGCAGTTACAAATGCTTCCATGTACGACGGATCTTCTGCAACAGGTGAGGCATGTTTGATGGCTAGCGACATCACGAGGCGCAAAAAGATTCTCGTCGGTCGCAACCTGCATCCGCAGTACAGAGAAGTAATGCAAACCTACTGCGATGGGAAGGATCTCACTATGGAAGAAGTCCCATTTGATACAGAAACGGGTCAAATTGATAAGAGCAAACTCGAAATGGTTTTGGGAGAAGAGATTGCCGGTGTCTTTGTACAGAGTCCGAACTTCTTTGGAGTGGTGGAGGATGTTAAAGAGATCACTGAGATGGCACACAAGTGCGGAGCGCTCTCTGTTCAAGTTGTTACGGAAGCTCTCTCGCTTGGCGCACTGCCGACTCCCGAAGAGAACGAAGTGGATATCGCTGTTGGCGAAGGGCAGAGCTTCGGCATCCCCATTAGCGGAGGAGGACCAGGATTCGGTTTCTTCTCCTGTAGTAAGAAGCATATTAGGAGGCTCCCCGGAAGAATCTCAGGTGAAACAGTCGATGCTGAAGGAAACAAGGCTTACGTCCTCACGCTCCAAGCTCGTGAGCAGCACATTCGTCGTGAGAAGGCTGGCTCCAACATCTGCACGAACCAAACACTCTTTGCATTGTTTGGATTGATTTACCTCGCGAGCATGGGAAAGAAACTTGGTGACCTCGCGATGCTTAACCACACGAACGCTGTGCACTTCTCAAAGGAACTTACAAAGAAGGGGTGGAGCAGAATGTTTAGCGCACCGTTCTTTAATGAGTTTGTGGTGGATGCGGACTCAAGTGTTGTAAGGAAAATTAAGGAAGATGGCATCTGTGCAGGATTGGATCTCTCCAAACTTTATCCTGAACTGGAAGGCAAACTCCTCGTAGCAGTCACGGAGATGAATAGCGAAAGTGATATGGAAAGTTACCTCT
>CAYUBO010000100.1:0-4955 GCA_964443095.1 uncultured Candidatus Peribacteria bacterium
CAACTCTCCTCTCGGAGCATGTGACATGTGCCACGGGCTTGGATCTGTGTTGCAGGTAGAACAGAATACGATTATCCCCAACGAAAAACTCTCGATTGCAGAAGGTGCAATTCATCCATGGGCAACATCTGCAAGCCGCATGCAGTTTATGATGAAGCTGCTTACCGCACTAAGCAATGAAGTTGGTTTTGACATGGAAAAGCCTTGGAAAGATCTATCTGAAGAAATTAAGAATGTAATTCTGTACGGCTACGATAAGCAGCTCAATGTCCAATGGCAATCCGATGCATTTGATGGCAACTACCAAACCAAGTACGAAGGTGTGATTCCAAACCTTGAACGACGCCACAGGGAAACTGATAGTAGCTACGTTCGCAACCAGATTGAGGGATACATGGAAGAACTACCGTGTACAGACTGTAACGGGATGCGGCTCAAGAAAGAGATTCTTGGTGTCACTGTCGGTGATAAGAACATAGTTGAATCAACTGCAATGAGCATCACAGAAGCTCAGGAATTTTTCCAGGCACTTGTTCCGGCGGATGAGAGGAAAGAAGGATGGAATCCATCGAAAGATGTTGAGGCACTCTCCAGTTACGAGTATAAAATTGTGAAGAAGGTTCTGCGGGAGATAATTGCCAGACTTTCATTCTTGGATAACGTTGGACTGACTTATCTCACACTTTCAAGATCAGCTGCAACACTTTCCGGTGGAGAAGCACAGCGCATTCGCCTTGCCACACAGATCGGATCTGCATTGCAGGGCGTGCTCTATGTTCTTGATGAACCAAGCATTGGTCTTCATCAACGTGATAATGCACGATTGATTACTACACTCACGAAGCTCCGTGATCTTGGTAATACAGTGATAGTTGTTGAGCACGATGAAGAAACAATACTGTCTGCTGATTACCTCCTTGAGATCGGACCTGGTGCGGGAAAGTACGGAGGAGAAATTGTCGCACATGGAAAAGCAAAGGATCTGATTAGTAATAAGGAATCCGTAACAGGACAGTATATGAGCGGCAAGAAATCTATCCCCACTCCGGATAAGCGACGTAAAGGTAATGGAAAATTCGTGTCAGTTGCAGGAGCTAAGCTCCACAATCTAAAAGATCTGACTGTGGAATTTCCTCTTGGAACATTCATTGGAGTTACAGGTGTTTCAGGCTCTGGAAAATCCAGCTTAATTCACGGGATACTTGGACCGGAATTGCAGCGTGTCCTTAATAAAGCTCACAAGAAACCACAGGAAGTTAAAGAGATAAAGGGTCTGGAAAATCTGGATAAAGCAATAGTTATTGATCAATCCCCTATTGGAAGAACTCCGCGAAGTAATCCGGCAACGTACACGGGAGTGTTTACAGATGTACGTGATCTTTTCTCATCAACACCGGAAGCAAAGTTACGTGGATACAAGACCGGACGATTTAGCTTTAACGTTAAAGGAGGACGATGTGAAGAATGTGAAGGTGACGGATTGAAGCGTATTGAGATGCACTTCCTTCCGGATGTCTTCGTGACGTGTGAGAGCTGCAAAGGAAAACGTTACAACCGTGAAACTCTTGAGATTACGTATAAAGGAAAGAACATCGCAGACGTTCTGGATATGACGATCAGAGAAGCACTGGATTTCTTTGGAGCTATCCCTGCCATCAAGAAGAAGCTACAGACTCTTGAAGACGTCGGCCTCGGATACATTCATCTGGGACAGAGTGCTACAACGCTCTCCGGAGGAGAAGCACAGCGTGTAAAACTTGCAACAGAACTGACAAAACGAGCGACAGGAAAGACTTTCTATATTCTAGATGAACCGACTACCGGTCTTCATTTTGATGATATTCATAAGCTACTTGATGTTCTTCAGAGACTTGTGGACAAAGGAAACACAGTACTTGTGATTGAGCATAACCTTGATGTAGTGAAATCTGTGGATCATGTGATTGACCTTGGTCCGGAAGGCGGAGATGAAGGTGGGCTAGTTATGGCAACTGGAACTCCGGAAGATATTTCCAAGGAGAAGAAGAGCTACACGGGGCAATACCTCAGAAAGCTGTTTGCTAAGAAATAAATTGATCCACCAAAGACAAACAAGCTGTTAGCTTTTAGCTTTCAGGAAATACATCACTCGTGTGGCAACACCTCTTAAAGCTAACAGCTGAAAGCTATAAGCTGCCTAATAGAATCTTTTGTAATGTAAACGATTTTCTTTAGAATAGCCCAACCACATGTTCCTCCTCACCCCCTCCATATTTGGCTGGGACCTCATCTTACTTGTAATGATGAGCAGTGGTCTCAGTCTCTTCATCATCACACAGATTTGGATAAGGAGACACCCTCAAAAGAAAATTGCAAAAAAACTCGTAGGGATCTTAGGGATCTTAGGGATCTTAGGGTTCCTTATCACTTCTTATAGTTCTCTAATCGAGCCACAAATAATCACGACAGTAGAACATGGCATATCTCTGCCTGTCACACAGCCACTAAAGATAGCCGTGATATCAGATCAACATGTTGGCCCTTATAAAGGTAAGAAATTCACAAAGAGAGTTGTGGAACGCGTTAATCAAACTCTTCCTGATATTGTTCTTCTGACCGGTGATTTCATCTTTACGCAGGATGCTGATGTGACAGGTCTTTCTCCACTAAAAAACTTACAACCAACGTATGGTACATTCGCAGTTCTCGGGAACCATGACTTTGGACGATTCCGAGTCCTTTGGGGAGAACTGGGACATCATGCTGATAGGAGTACTGACATCAGCGCAGTACTTGAGAAGTACAATGTAACTGTTCTTCACAATGAAAACCGAGTGATCCAACTGGGTGACGAACGGATTGTTATTGCTGGAATTGATGACCTATGGTCTGAGAAATCAAGCATCGAAAAAGCTCTTGAGGATGTTCCTGATGGCATCACAACTCTTCTTCTTTCTCATAACCCAAGCATCATTGATGATGAAAGGAGCAAGCGTGCAGATTTGATCGTGAGCGGCCACACGCATGGAGGACAAGTTCGCATTCCCCGAGTAGGACCGATGTCAGACCTTCCGACAACGCTAGGGAAAGAATACGACGAAGGAGTATTCCCGCTTGAGAACAACACTCTTGTAATCTCACGAGGTGTTGGAGAAACTGGCCCACGTGTTCGACTATTTGCGTGGCCTCAGATTATGATATTGAATGCAGGTTCCTCATCTTAATTGTATAAATTATGTATTCAAGGTTTTCCGCTCTAACTGGCCTAATTTTAGCTTCATGCCTGATTGTTTCGTGTGAAACTGAAGAGTCTGAACAAACGGTATTGCAGGTTGAAACGAAAAAGGTCTCTCACCAATCATCTGAAGAAGGAATCCTTTGTAAGGTAGATGTCACCTACCCCCAGATAACAGGACATGATGATCCGATTACTGAAGCGCTGATAAACAGCATGCTTATTGATGGATTTCTCACAGAAGCAATTACCGATCTTGATGTGTGCCCGGAAACATTCTCAGATCTGATAGTTGAGAATTCTGTTTTGGACCATTCCACTACTGTTAGTTACACAATTGAACTTCTTACAGAAAAGATTCTAAGCATCCGAGGCTTCACATCTCAATTCCTGGAGGGAGCAGCACATCCGGTAAACGAACAGGAAGGATGGACAATTAATCTTGAAACCGGACATCGTTACTTGATTGATGAGATATTTACAGAGGGAACGGATGTACAGGATTTGATATCAATAATTGTTGATGAAAAACTCAAAGAATTGGAAATGAAACTCCCATCTGACTTTGAGGTTTCAAATGTGATATTTGTACTGCGAGAAGGTAAGTTAATACTAACCAATCTGACTTCCGTGTATGCAATACAGGGACTTGAAGTAGAAGTTCCTTTAGGTGAAATCGGAGATCTATTGACTCCTGAGCTTAGGATCAGTCCTTCCACTTAATAGAACATCCGATTGCATTCTCTTCGTGATTCGAAGGCTCTTCGCCTTTCACAAGATCTTCAATTGCATCACTAAGATTGTGTTCCTTAACTTTTGCCGGATCTTCCCAGTTGTCATCAATCCTTCCTTTGTACTTGAGTGTTCGGTCACGTCCAAATACAAAGCAATGAGGTGTACATAACGCACCGAATGCGAGCGCAACTTCCTGAGTCTCGTCATGACAGTACGGGAACGGATATCCCTTTTCATCGTGACGAACCTTCATCTGTTCAAACGAGTCTTCCGGATACTCTTCTCCATCGTTACTGCAGATGGCTACGACTTGAACCCCCTCTTCATCAAAACGATTTGCAAGGTCTATGATGCGATCTTCATACGCCTCCGCATACGGGCAATGATTGCATGTGAAGATAACCACGATTATTGGATCTTTTATCATCCCACTGTCAACAGTCATCCCATCGGTTGCGGGCAATTTAAATGAAGGCATGGGATCATCAATCATGAGAGCCGTTGAATTGTCATTTATGAGAGCCATGATGAGAGTGGGTAGCTTGTAGCTTGTAGATTATAGAGGATTGACAAGTATACCAAGCATCAGGATCTATCCCCTACAAGCTGAAAGCTATAAGCTAAAGGCTATGGATAAACACTTTACCGCCACTGCTTTTATTGTGGATTCCCAGAATCGAACGCTATTGATAGATCATATTCGCCTTGGAAGATGGATGCCTCCGGGTGGTCATGTGCATGAAGGAGAGACTCCTGAAGAAACTGCTCAAAGAGAATGCAAAGAAGAAACAGGTCTTGATGTTGAGATTGTAGGAGACACTCAAGATGATCTTTTTACGGATAATCCCGAAGAAGGAAACATGCTCACAAAACCAATTGCGATGCTGCTGGAGAATATTCCCGAGAGCTTTGAGCGTGGGGAGCCCGCCCATCAGCATATGGATTTTCTGTTCATTGCAAAGCCAATCGATGAGTCACAGGAAGTGCTTCCTGCTGAGATGGAAGG
>CAYUBO010000101.1:0-1855 GCA_964443095.1 uncultured Candidatus Peribacteria bacterium
CCCAGTCATCATTATGTGTAACAAAATTACTGAATTGATAGTACATATTACCTTGCTCATTCAATAGATTTGGCCTTGGTATTGCATTAACTGTTTGACCAGTTGCCCTGTCCCGTAGTTCAACATCCTCCATGAGAGTTGTGAAGTCATTGGTTGGGACCGGAACCCATTCACCATCCTGTATTGAACCTCCTTCGACAAGAACATACATGTCCTCAATGGTTATAGGGTCATCACTTTGAAAATCAACATATGCAAGTACTGCATCATTATCATCCGGTTGATAGTCCTGAGTTGGAGGACCATCTATGGCAACACTGAGATCAGGATCTGAAACTATATGGTCTCCATACCTAGTTGAACGAACTACATCTTCCGGATATTCAATCCAAAGATGATCACGGCTGCTCCCAGCATCTGCATCACGCCAGCGCATATGGGTATCTCCTGGATTCGTACCAAATACGGTACGGGTGAAATCAGAGAAATCGGAAATAGATACCTGCAAGCTGGATTCAATTGTTGGAGAAACCATAGGATCTGTGATGTTTGCCTCAAGAACAAGAGTCTGATAATCCCCACTATCAATTTCTAGATCGACATTGGGGTAACCAACGGCAGAGCACAAGACAAGGAAAGAATCCTGAACTCCGGTTTCCTGGCAGAGAATCTTCTGCGTTTGATCGCTTTTGTTGTAGAGACTAAAGCCTCCGGCGCCAAACTGAACATTCGTTGAGTCAACATCAAATACAATTCCTTCGAAGTTAACACTGTTCAAACCATATCTAACGTTATCGTTCTCTACTGCCGTGAACTTAAACTGACCAACACTGCTCGTTCCAACAGGAACAGCTGTTCCATCTGAATCGGGGTTTGCATTGGTAATGGAAGCAAACTTCGAAAGGACAGAGACATGCTCAGTTCCGAGGATTTCTGCCAAAGGCCCTGGAGTATCCATCCCTATGAATACTTCACCTTCAGCAATATTATCCTGATCATTTTGTGACAAGTTGTTTGAGGAATCGTAGCCTCTGGCTAGAACACTATCGTTTTCCGGCCCAAGCCTCAGCTGGAAACTTCTACCGGAAACACTACCTGTCTCATCAGTCTTCATACGAGCTCGAACGAGAACTTCTTTGCTTTCACCTTCCTGTATAACAAGCTGTTGGCTCACCATGTTCGCACAGAACTCCGCAGTTGGTGTGCCTGATGCTACACATACTGATTGTGTTGCCATTGCAAACGGCTGACTCTCTCCTTCAAAGAAGAGTTCCAAACGATCTACAATTTCCCATGCAGGGGTTCCAGGGGTTCCCGCATCAAAACGGATATCCGTTACATCAATTGGTTCAATATTATCTGCACGGAACCTCAGTCGCATCACTGGATCTGAAAGTGTTCCACCCAGTAACTGATGGTTGCGAACAGGAACAGGACTCTTTGTTATGTAGAGGTTTCCTGTGTCTCCAGAAGGTCCATCATGTGGCTTAATCATCACACCATCTGCGACGACGTATCCTTCCGTGTTGTTTGTAAGAGTAACTTCAATTCCCTTTTTTGGGAATAATGGCCATGGGAAAGGACGGAATTCTTCATGCTCAATAGCTTCACCCAGTACATCACCATCATTGATAAATCCATCTGCATTAATATCCATTTTGTTCATGAATCCACCTGTAACCTTAACAGTTGAAATCTTCTGCCAAGGCCTTCCACCGTACTCTACTCCAACCGGCTCCTGAGTCTGGTCGACTTCTCTAATAGTAGTTTCCCCACGTGCACCTCTTATTTTGTAAGGAGCACTATCTGAAAGATACTTATAAGGAACCCATGTGGCGTACACATCGTACTTACC
>CAYUBO010000101.1:1865-4820 GCA_964443095.1 uncultured Candidatus Peribacteria bacterium
AAATTCCATGTTGCCTTCGCCTTTAGATACTCCCCCTTACCACCTTCAAAGTACTCTGCCAGCACACCGGCAACGTAATGGAAATCATCCAAATACCCTGCAAGAGGAGAATGATCCCAAGGACCTGTTTCACTGAAATTAATATCTCCATCATCCACTACCATAAATTGTGGGAAAGGTGGAATGCCAGGCTTGGGTTGCCACTCAACATGTCCTCCTACTGGAGGCATAGGCATTATAGGCATTATCTGTCCCTCTTCTCCTTCCCATTGGCCATATGTGCCAACGCTTGACTCTGAAGAAGAAGATGAGCTTTCTACAAAAATGGTTGGTGTTTCCATCGCTTCACGAATTTCATCTGCGGGAGTTCCCGGATTGAAATCTGAAGCAGAAACACCTCCTCCACCTCCACCAGTTCTAAGATCATCTCGCTCTGGCTGACGGATTTGATGAATCCGCTCAACACTTGATGAGGAGCTGGATTGCTCTGAGGAATCTGAAGAACTTTGTGTTTGAGCAAATGCTCTTTGTGGGGTGGGCAACACGCTGACGCTCATCGTCAGAACCATAGTCATGGCAATCGTTGCCTTCGGCCTAAACATAGGTGGAGGGGGGAAAGAAAAATGGTAATCACTCATTAAGACGTCTCATGAGCTGTACTCTTACACAAGTACATTTTTCATTGGTTATGATGCTGACATACAATGAAGTTGTCAACAGCCAGAGATGAGATAATCAACTTACAAAAATTTGCTCCAAAATTGAGATTAGAAGCAGTTTTTCGGCCTATAGTCCATAGAGCTCCACTGCATTTTCCGTCGTCTGACGGTCCACTTCAGAAAGATCTATTCCTTTGATCTTAGATATGAGTTTGGCCACTTCCATGACGAAGGCTGGTTCACATCGTTTACCCCGATATCCCTCCGGGGATAGATACGGTGAATCCGTCTCAATCATCATCTGATTAAGAGGACAATTCTTTATGACTTCGCGGATGTGCTCAGATTTCGGATAGGTTGCGATCCCTGTGAAACCGAGAAGGTACCCCCTCTCCACCCAGTCAATGCTGTCTCCCCACTCCTCTGTACTGCAGTGAAGCACAGCTTTTTCAGGAGGTGCATCGTTGATGATTGTCATCACATCATCAATCGCATCGCGACAGTGGATCACTACCGGCATGTTCCAATCATTCGCAAGGATCAGTTGCTCAGAAAACACCCTCCTCTGCACATCACGAGGTGAGTTGTCATAGTGATAATCGAGACCTATCTCTCCAACGGCCTTCACTTTCTCACTACTGTGCACCATCTTCTCAAGTTGCACTGCACTTCCTTCTGACCAGAATCTGCTCACATGCGGATGTACTCCAATAGTGCAGAATATTTGAGGATACTGCTCAGCAAGTTCAATGCACCGCTTCCCCTCCTTTAAATCATCCGCAATACAAACCATTGCATCTACTCCATTCTCCTCCGCTCTAAGAAGTACTTCAGAAAGATCCTTATTGAATTTTCGATCAGCGAGATGACAATGAGAATCAATCATAACTAAATCAATAATGATTATCTTTATTATTGCATGTCACCCTGAGCGGAGTCGAAGGGTGACAGTGGGAATCGATCATATCGACAGTGTACACTGTTCATTTACATACAGGAAAAGGCCAGCGATGAAGCCGACCTTTCCTCTCCTCCAATTAAATTAGCCGCCTACTTTACATTTTCCACCCTTTACACACTTGAGAGTCATGCAAAGTGCTGATAGACCAATAAGTACGTAAAGAATTGACTCAACTTGTGGCATCGAGCCAAGAACCATGTGAATAACGTCTAGGTCTTTACTTAGAAAATCGCCGATACCGACGAGACCCAAGTTAAGGCCACCAATAAGCACGAGTGCTTTTTTGACCTTACAAAGAGAACCACAACACGCCATATAGAAGGAGGGAAAGAGACTAAAAACGTTCTACTACTCTATCAGAATGAACTTTTCGTATACATTATTTATACAATAAGTCATGCTCAAATCTGTGGCTCGAATTTGGCTCTCTGATACAAAGAAACCCATGTGATGATTGACATAATCTATTTCTTTATCATTTTCGATAAACTCCATAAGAGTATTTCGTGGTGGGTCGGGTGGGCCTACTTCGCAAGCTTTGTAGATCTATTTGATGCAAGGTGTCGATGACGAAAATGTGTACCTGATCCTGACTTGAGATATTTCTCAAAATCAGATGCCTGTTTCCGCGTTGGAAATGCAGTAAAGCTAACAAATTTCCATGGTTTGTATTTTGCGGTAGATTGGATCTCGCCACGATTGTGTCGAGAAATACGATCGTCGAGATTGTTTGTCATTCCAATGTATTGATAGCCTTTGTTGTTTTCTAAGATATAAGTGTAATACCACATAAGCAGCTCATTATATCACAAAGCCATCATACGTTTTTGCTGACTAGCTATCCGTACTGGCCAACCTACGCTGCTGGTGGCTCGCCCATCCGAAGCCGAAGCGACCTGCAAGCTAAATAGCAACCAAGCCCAGCAGGCTACGGCTGGCATCCTTCGCTTCGCGAAGGATGGTGGGTCGGGTGGGGATCGAACCCACGACCAATAGGTTAAAAGCCTACTGCTCTACCACTGAGCTACCGACCCAAGGAATACGCTTTAGAAAGATCAACTTCAGGATCGAGCAGTGTTCTTTATATCACGTCCCGCTTTCGCGGGACTAGGCACTGAGCTACCGACCCGGTTATATCTATTGTAAGCCTTCAAGCCAAAAGCTAAAAGCTATAAGCTACACAATATGAAGATTGCCTTAGTTCACGAACTTCTGACAATGCGCGGTGGTGCCGAGCGGGTTTTCCGTGCAATAGCGGAGATGTATCCGGCTGCCCCCATCTACACACTCCTATATAACGAGAAGAAGCTCGGTGACTGGTTCCCGAAGGAAAGG
>CAYUBO010000102.1:0-4647 GCA_964443095.1 uncultured Candidatus Peribacteria bacterium
GTTCACTCTGGCATGCGGCAACTGTCCCCGTCGGAGTGTGTGTAACTCGCACAGCAGAATCAGTCTTATTTACATGCTGTCCTCCTGCGCCACTGCTGCGGTACGTATCAATACGAAGATCTTTCTGATCAATATCCACTTCTGTCGTCTCTGTAAGTTCAGGTAGTACTTCTATGAGAGCGAAACTGGTCTGTCTTAAGTTCTTTGCGTTGAAGGGTGAGAGTCTTACAAGACGATGTGTTCCTCTTTCGCATTTTAGAAAACCATATGCCATCGGACCTTCCACGTGGATCGTTGCTGACTTAATTCCTGCTTCCTGACCATCAGTTTTTTCAATAATTGATGTCTTCCAGTCCTGCCGTTCACAGTAACGCAGGTACATTCTCATCAGCATTGCTGCCCAGTCCTGTGCCTCTGTCCCTCCCGCACCTCCGCTCACAGTCAGATAACAGTTATTGGTATCAAATTCTCCGGAGAGATATAACTGTGTTTCGAGATGGCTCCATTTCTCTTCAATCTTGCTCACTTCATCAGTCAGCATCTTTTCATCACCTTCTTCTGCCTGTTCAATCAACTCGATCAAATCATCAACTTCCTGCGATAGATCACAAACAGGCTCCCACTGTTTCTTAAGGGTCTTCAATTTCGCAAAGAGCGCATTGGCACTCTTTTGATCATCCCAGAGATTTGGATCTTGGGATTGCTTTTCGAGCTCAGCTATCTGATTTGGTATCTCCCTTGCCTCAAAGAGAGTCCTTCCCCGTGTTCAGGGCTTCCTTGAGTAGCCGAAGCTTTTCAAGTAGTTCTTCCACGGATCGGGAGGGAAGGGGATGTATTGGAGTTATTGTACAGGAATTGGGGCTTTTTAGGGATCTTTATTAGATAATAATTATCTTTTCCTGCAACTCCCCCGCGTGGCTCAATATTGCGTTTTCCGCTATAATATGGGGAAAAACACATGTCACAAACAAATACACAACACCCGTCTCTCGGCGATGTAATAAGGCGTGCAGGACTGCCGTTCCTGCTGTTTACGTCGATTCTTATGGGTCTCCTGCTTCTTTCCTGGTATTTGCTCCTTCCGAAGCTTACAACCATTGATGTTGGAGGTACTGCAAGAGGTATGACAGAGCTTAAGGATTACGCATATTCGCTTCAGGGGCAGGTTCATGAGGAAGAAAGGAATAGAAATGCTTTTGTGCTTCCAACACGAGACACGCTCTATGGATCACTTGTGAATCAGAAGCGTGAGTCACGAGCCACGCTTAATCTTCGAAGCGAAATTGCTAAGGCGGCTACAACCGTTGTTCCGGATAACAAACAAGCCATCGTATTCTTCGGGATGCAGCATAAGATTTCTGAGAATATATTTAAGGTGCGTGGAGATGTTCGCTCCGTCGGTCCTAGAAGCATGACTGTTCTAGGTCAGTTTGTTGAAGACCTTCGTAAAATTCCGTTTGTTGAATCCGTTGAAGGTGCAAAATATGTTCGGGAAGAAGATCCCTCCATTGGATTCCACTCCCCATTCGTTATTGAAATAAAACTCAAATGAAACGTTCAGGCATCAGTACCGTGCAGTCACTATTATTCATCTCTGTTGGGATGGTCTGTCTCACGGTTGCGGGAATGCTTCTTACGAGACATGCGGATGTCATAGAAGAAGTACGCGATGTTTCAATTCCACTTGTTGTAGAAGTACCGCGCCTTGAGCGTCGATTGGAGGTAATCAGAGAACAGGCTGAATTAGGAGAGTTGCACTCAATTATGCGGATAGGTTCTCCTGAGGAACGCATTCATGTTTTCTCTCTTCCAAAAGAGCCAGACATAGATCGACTGATGGCACTGTTCGATGTTGCCAGAGATATCCTGATCATTCGTGGACAGCTTTCTGAAATGTCTCCGATTGAGTTTGGGGAGCAGCGTGAACTAGATGAGGAAACATATGCCCAACCTCTCTCTGTAAGTTTCTCGGTTCACGAGGAAGGCATGCGAACGATTCTCACGCTCATGGAACTTGCAGGACTTCTGACTGTTGGGGATGCCCTCACTTCAGAAGAGCTGGATATTCTTCTTGAGCGCACGGAATCTGAAAGTGCAACGGGCGTGCTCCCGCTTGAAAAGTTCCTTTCAACAGACCTTCTCGACTATGCGAGGAACCCACGCTTGTATGAAGAACGACTTCAGAAATCATTCTCTTCAAGCTCCTTTATGGAGGCCTTCCGTTCAATCATTCAGTCATCACTGCTAAGGGATGCAAAGATCATTCTTAGTTCAGATATTGGGAAAAACATTGAGAAACTGAAACTCTGGCCCATCCAGTTCGTGACTATTGAAGATGTCCAAATTCAGTCCGGAAGCGCCCCAGGTTGGAATTGGCTGAGGCTTGAGCTGCTCGTTTACGGACGAAGTTAAGAGTATTTCTTGACAGAATACACAAGCTCATTGAAGATTTTGTAGTTAGATAGTTATTTCCCCCTTTTACTCTGCAAAAGCGCCGAAGACACATCGCACCTCTCAGACGCGAGAAGCGTCCACGTATCAATGAAGAAATTCGAGCACCACTGGTTCTTCTCGTCTCCGAAGAGGATGCAGAGGAGCTATCTTTGGAAGATGCTCTTGCACGTGCTAAGGAAGAGGAGATGGATTTGATTGAAGTATCGCCGAAGGCTAAGCCACCGGTTGTGAAGCTCGCTGATTACGGTCGGTACTTATATCAGATGAAAAAGAAGGAGCAGAAGCAACGTTCACACAACAAGCAAACTGAGGTGAAGATGCTCAGGTTCAGCTTCAGGACAGATCGTCATGACATGGAGAGACTTATGGATCGTGCGAAGGAATTCTTTAAAGATAGGCACCTGGTTAAGTTTGTTGTCCGTCTCCGCGGTCGTGAAATGACCAACAAAAGCTATGCAAAAGAGAAGCTAATGGGTGTTGTAGATGATCTGAAGGATTGCTCAGAAGTTGAGCAGGATCTTAAGCCTCAGGGGAACCAGTTCTCTGTAATCCTGCGTCCGAGGAGAGATGGAGGTAAGAAGAAGGCTGAAGAACCGAAAGAGGAGGAGGCCTAAAAAAACCTCAAAAAATCTCCTGTATACTTTGATTTTCGCCCATTTCTGGCTACACTAGGGCGTCTTTTCCCCATTTTTGCGTGCCAAAGCAAAAATCTCACAGTGGAGCTAAAAAGAGGACCCGTCGTACGGGATCCGGGAAAGTGGCGATTAAGCGCGGTCGCAGGAATCACCTCCTGCAGCAGAAAAGCAAGCGCCAAAAGAGCCTCAGCCGCACTCTGGTGCCTGCCAAGGGGGAAGAAAAGAAGCTCAAATCTCTCCTTCCATATCTCTAAGAAATGCGTGTAAAAAGAGGAAATGTTCGGCACAAACGTCATAAAAAAATCCGCAAGCTTGCGAAGGGATACCGTGGCATGCGACGTTCCACATTCAAGAAAGCAAATGAAGCAGTTCTGAAGGCCGGTGAGCACGCGTACCGTGATCGTAAAAAGAAGAAGCGTGATTTCCGTGCCCTTTGGATTGTTCGAATCAGTGCAGCAGCTAGGAATCACGGAGTTAACTATTCCACGTTTGTAAGGGGACTTAAGACAAAAAAGATAGAGCTTGATCGCATAGTTCTAAGTGAGCTTGCTATCCACGAGCCTAAAGTGTTTGAGAAGGTGGTGAAAGAGACAGGAGTGAAGGCTTAAGACTCACGAATATGCTTCTGCAAGTACAGCGAATATTTTTGCGCGCTCCTCTCGTGCATCAAGGATTCTTTGAAGTACCTCTTCGAACCAAGGAATACTTTTTTCAACTTCTATTGCACCTGGATAAGAACCAAAATAAACAACATTCAAATCTAGAAGATCTTTCAAAATGGATATCATCTCATCTACAAGGCGAGTTTCTGAATCCAGCAAGTTTTGTTTAAGAACTCCTAGTTCAACTATAATTTTGCCAATTATATTCTCAGTTTTCTCAACATCAGTGTATTGGATTGCTGTTACACCAGTTATTCCTTTAAGTACTGATTCTAATGAAGTTACAGGGTTAACTATTTGTGGAACACTTTGAAATTGAGCAAATACCTCACAAAAATTGATCACTTTTCTTCTTATTTCATTTAGAGAATCTCCAGTCATACCTTCTTCTTGTATTCGCACTCTTGTATCAGTTGATGAACTGTCACTAGTTGCATAGTGCACAAGCACGGTTCCATCTGAAGATGTTCTTTCTATTATTCTTACACCGGGCTGACCTAGTACGCCTTCCCTTTCAGGGGGGATATAGAATTCTGTCCCCTCGGGTTTAGGGACTATTTGAACAGGATCGTATCTTTCAATGCCTTCGTAGCCTACTAATGAGTCTTGTCGTCTTATCATATTAATAAATTGAAATACTAATTCGAAATTTCACCTCCATCCCGTACCCAATTAATAAGAATCTTTGTTCTCCGATCCATAACTCTTTTATCAGGAATGACAGTGAGATCACCCATTTCTGGTTCTAGATCTTCCCAGGGCTTACCTACTTGCTTCACAACAAATGTGCCATCTTCCATTTCAACCAAGACGCCTCTTATGTCATGCCTAGTTTCTGAGTCATCACTAATTCTCATTGCAACACAACTACCATCTCTAGGAGAATCTCCTGGTTT
>CAYUBO010000103.1:0-4635 GCA_964443095.1 uncultured Candidatus Peribacteria bacterium
GGTATCCGTAGGAGAACCTGCGGATGGAACACTTCCTTACCAGGGAATTTTTCTTTGGTGCATGCTCTGGCCGGTAGTCGATGCCAACATGCTTTTAGATTGACTGGGGATTACCCTCATCTCTCTGTTTCTTGCCCCCGCCCGACCGATCGACCTCGGTCGTTCGGGCGGGTCGCTTGAAAGGAGAGATGCAGCCCAGCTACGGCTTGAATCGATACTTGTATCTGATTCAGGTCATGCTTCTCTACTCTGCAATGCTGTGATTTTGCATACGCAAAATCATCCTGAGTGAGGAGCAAAGCGACGAATCGAAGGATGAAGCATTGCCCTGAGCCCTGCCTGTCCTGAGTTTGTCGAAGGGTCGAAGGGCGATGAGGTGAATTGGGGCTTTTGGCTTTGTGAAAAGAAAAATTGACAATTGGCATTTTGATCGGAAATATATATCTATGCCAGAAAGCGATCAAAATGAATGCGGTGGCGACGAGATTTTTGTTGAGAATCTTCCTACTGATCCTGGATTTTTAAGTTTTATTCATGAGCAAGCTAAAAGAAAATTTAAAGCATATGGGCCAGGTGGAACATTCGATCGTGATATTAATGGCATAGACCGAACATTCCGACTTTCACCCCCTCCAGAAATTCTTTCAGGAGCGCAATCGGCTAAAATTAATGGATCTGATTTAATTATTCGCATTAGGTGTGATTGTATCGACCCAAGTTTTGATAGGCCATACATCAAAACTGTCACTGTCCCATTACCAGATGATGTGTTCGAAAGAATAACAGGAGAGCATCCTAGTCCTGCAAGTAGACAACAAGAAAGCTTTACTAACAGAAGGCGCCTCGATAGAAATGATGTGTACATCACTATCGCACTTGCTGCCGTAGTAATTGCAAGCCTTCTCAAAAAAGATTCTACACAAGAATACATTCCACAGCCTCAGCCCGCTCTGCCACCTCCTGCTGCAACACCTTCGAGTAATGAGAATGAATGGCGAAAGGATATTAATAAGGTCGTACCATACAACCGGAGGGATTGGGTGAATACCGATCAAGCAGCGGAATCGCCATCGGATAGAAGTGCTAACTGGGAATTCGACTCCAACGGTATTCTTGTCCCACCAAATATGACAGATGCTGAGCGACAAGCATTTGATATTATTCTGAAAAGCTCTCAACGAGATCCATCGTTGCCTATTGGCGTTGAAACAGAGGAAGATTATGACGCGCTGCTTCAGAATGGCGCATCTAAATAGTATCTAAAAGATCTGGATTAAGACCATTGATATTTTCCTTCCACTCTCGTAGCGTATTGCTCTATGGAAAAGCAGAGACTCGTAATTATTAGCTCTCTGGCAGGCGCACTCGTACTGCTATTCATCGCTATCTCCGTTCTGACTATCACGAGCGAGTGGCACAGGGCAAAGAAATCAATCTATCCACAGCTTATTGCAGTGAACCAAGCGGACATAATTACAGACATGGTACGCACAGGCTTTACTCGTGATGTGGCAATCGGATATGCGATAGATAAAGATGAATCTTACGACTTCATAATGGAAAGGAAGTTGCAGGAGTGGGACATTACAGCAGAAGAGCTCCATGAAATTGCAATGCGTAACCTTGAGGAGCTTGCAGTTACTACGGATATTGAGCTTGCGACATCAGAAGAGAGTGAAGCAGGAACTTATGCATTTATTGAAACCGGTGATGGTTATGATGCATCAAGGATTCTTTCCAAGACTATCCGCACAGAGATTTCTAAGCACATGGGAGAGGAATTTCGGGCTGGTATTCCTGTAAGAGACTTTATCATCTTTTGGCATAAAGATGCCCCGTTCCGCGATTCATTCAAAAGCCAAATACGGGAAGAGTTCCACGGCGGTGACAAGTATCAATTAACACCCGAACAGTTCAAAGTTACTGTTGATGGGATAGAACAACTAGGGATTTCGATCACTCCAACAAACCTCTAGACCCACTCCCCACTCCCCATTCCCTACTCCATCTATTTTTTGCGATACTTTTTTTCAATACTCTTCAGTACATCCTCACGTCCGCTTTCTGAAGATATCTTTTTTGTGAGGTCACCAAGAAAGCCGAGAACATACATTTGGCGTACCTGATCCTCAGGAACTCCTCGGGTTGCGAAGTAGAAGAGATTTTCATCCGTAACTTTTGAAACAGTTGCGCTGTGGCTCGCCTTCACATCATTTGTTTTGATCTCGAGTGCGGGAGTTGCATCAACTTTTGCAGTTTTATCTAACATGAGCACATGCTCATTGAGATACGTATCTGTCCCCTTTCCTCCAAGCTCTATGTCAATCATTCCATTACACTCTGCGTGCGCTTGCTGCTCCGCAACTCCTTTCATGGCAATCTCCCCCCCACCATTTTCCGCGTGGAAGATATTGCGAGCACTGATTCGCTGTTGTTCCGTTCCCTTTGCGTAAAACATCCAGTCGATTGAGCTCTCTCCTCTCTCTCCGTGCACTTCTGAGACGAGATTGTGGATGAGTGCATGCCCACCAAGCGATGCATTTTGGATTTGTAGCTTCGCACCTGATCCCACTGAGCTCTTCTGATTGATGTGAAGCCTCTCTGCGTTTGAATTCTGATGAAACAGCACCGTGCACTCTGCTTCATCTTCCAAAAAGATCTCCGTAACATGCGTTGCACCGGATTTATGAGGATTGATTGTGATGCTGACTGATGCCTTGGCGCATTTTTCAAATGAGATGATGAGTCTCGTGTGAGGATCTGTTATCTCAAGTGATAGTTGATCTGTACAAACGGTTTCTGATGGAACTTGGATCAGATAACAAAGTTCTTTGGTGATGTCTTCACATGGGATTAATGATCCCAACTTCTTTTCGATGTATTTCTGATCACTGAAGTCTGAAGCGGCTCCACAGAAATAATTATCTCCGGATTTTTTGCCGAGTTTTTCTATGTCATCTCGAGTGACCATGGACTGAAGATTGTATACTCAACACATGACTGATAGGAAGGAAGGTCCAAGTGATTTTGATCTAGTTCTGGCACAAGTAATGGCAAAGCATGCCCAGGATTATGCAACAGATGATCAGCCACCTGTTATCGATCAGGAGGCTCTCATACGGCATCTCGATGAACTGGATACGCCTCAGGCACGATTATTGAGGCAACAGGTGCAGCATCAAGCTCAACTGGCAGAGGCAATCGGAATCCTTCAAACTCAACAGGATAGATTGCGGAAATTACTGGATGAATTACCTGATAGACCAGAAATTTAACATTTTGACGTTTTATTTATTACATGTTATAGTTTCCTTCGATGTCAATCAGTTTCCCTACCGTTTCGGCCAGCCCATATCCATATCCATCAACTGTGGATGATGGGAGAAAGCCAAATAGTTTAGCTGCAATTTACGCATCTTCTATTGCAGGAGCTCTATCGGTAGAAGAACGTAGAAGAGCTGAATCGTTGGCAATGCCAGTTCGGACTTCCGTGCAGCCAGCAGAATCAAGCGGGAGCAACGGATCTAGTACTGACAAATCTCCTCAAAGAGAACGGATTGATGTGTATGCCTAGAAATTTGTCCTACGCAGCAGCTCTGTGTCTGTGTTTACTTTCACCTTCATCTCTATTTTGCGGTAACTGCAAGATAACAGTGTTAGGTGCAGCAGTTGTATCCTCTCTCATCACTTGTGTTATGTCATCTTCCGGCCAATTTCCTAATGTATGACGTGCAAGATCATATCTACGAGCTTGCTGCTCTGGAGTCATAGATAGTAGATCATGTGCGAGCCGCCTGAGTACAGATGCCCTCTGAGGATACAATTCAGATAACCTAGATGCTTCTGCTATGAGTGAAATCATATCAATTACTGGTTCTTCCTCATCAAATGGTTCATCAAATGGATTTTCAGAATTCATGATCTGGAACAGATTGCCCTATAAAATTTTTGATACAAGCAAAAGAGTGTTTTTTCTTCGTCAAAGGCAGAAAGCCTAGCCAACAGATCCCTCCATTTCCAATTCAATTAGTCGGTTCATTTCAACTGCGTACTCAAGTGGAAGCAGGCGAACAATCGGTTCAATGAATCCATTTACTATCATCGCCTTTGCTTCTTCTTCTGCAATGCCACGGGACGTGAGGTAGAAAATATCTTCTTCACTTAATTTTCCGACCCGTGCCTCGTGTGCGATGGTGACATCGTTGTTTCGGATGTTGATGTCAGGAATTGTGTCCGTTCGACTCTGTTCATCCAGAAGCAATGCATCACATTCAACATTCGATGTGCAGTCATGTGCTTCTGGTGCAATCTTTAGTGATCCACGATACACCGAACACCCTCCCCCCTTGCTGATAGACTTGCTGATCACTTTACTGCTTGTGTGGGGAGCTGCATGAATGATCTTTGCACCGGTGTCTTGCCACCGGTCTTCGTTAGCGAAAGCCAACGCCATGTGATCACAACGTGCACCTTCACCGGCGAGGATGCTGCATGGGTACAGCATGGTTGTTCCACTACCCATGTTTCCCCCAATCCACTCCATCGTCCCGTCTTTTTCGATGATTGCACGCTTTGTATTGAGGTTATACGTATCTCGGCTCCAGTTCTCAACAGAACTGTAACGCACCTTTGCAT
>CAYUBO010000104.1:0-4578 GCA_964443095.1 uncultured Candidatus Peribacteria bacterium
GCACGTTTTACAGTGGAGTCCATTCGTGAATCATTTTCATCACTAATGATTCCGAGCTGAGCTGCTGTGTAAGCAATGTGCTCCTTGAATGAATCACTGCCAGTCTTCTTCTGCAACGGGATGCAGTTACTCATGAGTGCAACTTTTAGTAGTGCAAACCTTGTCACTGCTCCTTCCGGATTGAAGTAACGGTTTGTTCCATCTGTGTATCCCTCAATCAAGTACACCTTGTTTTGTAATTGCAGTTTTTCAAATGGACGAATGTACTGCTCTGCCCAGTGCCCGCCTATGTCACTGAATCCTGGTGAGAGGGAAGTGTCTGTAGTCAGACACATATTGATTCGTACTGGCTCAACTTCTTTTTCAGGCGCCGCACTCTTGAGTAGCATCTCTTCCTCGGAATCGTTGGAATCTTCGGATTCCTTGGATTCCTTTCTTTCTGATACTACCTTCAACGCCTTCATCGGCGATTGAATTCTGTCAATATCTTCAGCGCTTAGTCGCGGCTTCGGTGGTTCCGGGAAGACAGGTTCTTTTATAACTCCACTTAAGCCTTCACGGAACATGCGCATGAGCATTGTTGTTGCTTCCGCACGTGTCACTAATGATCCCGGCTTGAAGGTGCCATTGCTGTATCCGCGTATAGTGCCGTCACCCAGTGCGCGCTCGATGTACTTCACGTACCAAGCACCATTTGGAATGTCACTAAACCAATCTCCTTCATATGCAACCGGTGGCAAGCTTGCAGAAAGTACGAACACCTTTGTCGCCTCTGCTCGTGTGATAGGTGCATCCGGTCTGATGGTTCCATCGCTGTACCCCTTGATGATGCCAAGATCTGCTGCTGTGTACATCACACGCTGGCGCATGGTTATCGAATTATCCTTCGGCGCATCAACGAATTCATGGTACGTGTCTTTACTGTCACCGAGCAACCTATGGCAGCTTCCGATGAGCGCCAGTTTGAGAATCTCGTATCTTGTGATGTGCCTATCTGGGTAGAAGAGGCGAGCGGTACCTTTCTCATGTCCGCGAATGAGTGGCATGTCTGTTTCACGTTGCAGAGCATGAGCAAGTTTCTGAATTGCCTTCTCTGCCCAGTGCCCCTTTGTATCCCTGAAGATCGGAGCATCATCTGACTCATCAAGGCATCCAACAGGAATGACCCAGTTCTCTTCGACTGGAGCTGGAGTTGGTTCCGGATCAGGCTGCTGTTCATCTGTCGTGGTTATGACTGCTACAACCGGTTCCGGTGGTGGAGTGATATCAACAGTTGTCTCGATCTGCGGCTCTTCCTGAACAATTGGATGTTGCTTCTGAGTTCCTACAACACCGGTGTGTATCATCTTACTGATAATCTTGGCAAACTCTGCACGTGACATGATGTTACCCGGTTTGAATGTGCCGTCTTTGTATCCGGAAACAAGCCCGTCGCGAACTGCTCGGTCAACGTACAGTGTATACCATGCGGAGCGAGGTACATCTGAGAAGTGACTGAATATCTCGTCGTTTGGTGGTGGCAGATTTGCTGCAAGGATCAGTATCTTCAATGCTTCTGCGCGTGTTATTTGTGCATCTGGCCTCACGGTGTTATCCGCATACCCATTGATGATTCCAAGTTCAACAGCGGTGTAAATCACACGCTTCTTAAGATCCTCGTCGTAACCTGCAGGACCGTGCTTCGGAATGTCTGCAAATGTTTTTCTTACCTGATTAACATCTTCAATGAGCTCAATACAGTTGCTCAGTAGTGCAAGCTTGAGAACTTCGAATCTTGAGATCGGTCTATCTGGGAAGAAGAGACGGTGAGATCCTTCTCTGTTTCCTTCCACAAGTGGTTTGAGCGACGGGGTCATCTGTGTGTGTGCAAGCCTGCGTACCATGCGTTCAGACCAGTGTCCTTCAATATCAATAAATGGTGGGAATATTTCAGGTCCGATTCCGAGGCACTGCTTGGTTACAGCGATCTCCGGATCAGAAATCGGTCGATCCGTCGGGAATGAACCTGAACCTGTGACTGTTGTTACAGGATCTGATTCAAATTCTCCCGGTTCAGCTTCTTCCACTCTCAGCTCCGGTACCGTGAACATCATATGCACCGCATGTGCCATTTCTCCTCTAGTAATAGGGCCGAGTGGACGGAATGTGCCATCCGGGAATCCTGTAATCCATCTTTCATGTACTGCTCTTTCAATAAATGGTGAGTACCATGAGTTAACAGGAACATCACGGAAGTATGGTTCAGGTTGTCCTTCCAGAGGTGGAAGCCGTGCAGCAAGAACCATTGCTCGTAGTGCATCTGCTCGTGTAACAGGTTCGTCAGGTCGGAATGATCCGTCAATGAATCTCTCCATAATTCCAAGATCAACTGCCGTGTAAATGATGCGCCTGCGGAATCCTTCCTGCTCACTTGCGCTATTGAGACTACTTGGAACATCCTTTATTCCGAACGTGAGGCTGTTTGGACGGTGGACAATCTTTGCACAGTTACCGAGGAGTGCGAGTTCTGCGGCTTCGTACCGTGTCATTGGTTCATCCGGAAGGAACAGTCTTCGTGTTCTTCCTTTGTTGATACTAACTCGCCCTGGTAGTAGCGGAATGTTTGTCTTCCATCCTGTGTAGCGTGCTCTGTGCATCGCTTTAATGGCTACTGCAGCCCAATGATCATCAATATCCTGGAATGGAGCAGTAAGAGGCCTTCCAAAGGCAATGCATGGACGTACCTTTATAGCTTCGTCCACATCACCTGTCTTACCACCGCCTCCGCCACCTCCGCCACCTCCTGATCCTCCAGGCTGCGGGCCTAGTCCTCCGAAGTCCCAGTTCTGGTTGTTTCCCCCGTCGGTGCAGTTGTTACATGTGAGCGTTTGCCCTCCAGTTGCATTGGAATCTCTTACATCAACATAGTTAATGACCTGTGATCCACCATCCAGCAAGCTTATGAACCATTGGATAGTGATGACATCTGAACGTAACTTAAGTGCTATAGGATCTGTACCCTGGAGTGTGAGAGTACCACTCACTGTCTGCACAGTCCCGTACGCGAAGGTGAATGTACTTCCGTCGTTATCGTTCTTCGTAAAGTTGTAGAAGGCAGTAGATCCTGAAATCGTTTGGCTTCCGCCGTCGAATACAACTGTTCCAGAGTTTGAATCAAATGTTGTTCCTGATGCCTTTAGCCAGTTCCCGCTCACTGTCATTGTCTCAATGAGTGGTGCCTCAAATGTTCCGTTGGTGAGAGTGAAGTTTCCGTTGATATCAAGGGATCCAGTTGCAGTCACAGTTCCTCCGGAGCTGTTTACTGTGAGGCTCTTAAATGCTCCGCTAGAGACGATCAAGATATCGCTTGTTGTTCCATTTAATATCACACTTGAAGAACCTGATATAAATCCTCCAAGGCCGCTTGATATCCAGCTTCCACTCACTGTAATTGTGGATGTGCGTGTTCCAGATTCTGATGCATTGAGGTTCCCGTACATGGTTATACCACCGGTGCCAACTGTCAGGTTGTACCCGTTGGTCACGAGTGTGCTTCCAGATCCAATGATCAGTGAATCAACTACAAGGTTTCCACTCATCGTAACAGCATAATTGCCGGATCCTGTGGCAACATCACCGAGGCTCGTTCCTATTTCGTTTTCTATCACAAGGTTTCCGTCGAATGTAAGGAGACTATTGCTGCTTGATTTGGTGAATGTCGTGCCGCTTGCAAGGCGGAAGTCTCCTGCAACATTCATCGTCACACCACTCTGAACGAATGTGCCGTTGAGCAGTGTGAATTCACCATCTACGTCTATTGTATCCAGAAGTGTCCATGTTCCTCCGGACCCATTCAGAGTCACTCCACTGAAGGTACTACCGTTGCTTGTTATTGTTTCTGAATTGGTTCCGTCGAATGTAACAGTGTTGGTTGCTGTAAAGTCTCCGTTTGGCTCTGTGAGCCATGATCCACTGAGTGTTACACCACTATTATTCATTGTGAATGTTCCACGCACAGTTATTCCGCTTCCCACATTTATCAAGCCGTTTGTGCTGAGTGTAGATCCGGTCCAGACCAGAAGTTTGAAGTTTGGCTTCACAGTTATGTCGTTACTGCTTGCAGTGAATACTTCCGTCACGTCGCTGTCACTGATGTCGTCGGCAACTGCGAGATGTGTGTTTGTGATCGCATTTGTTCCACTGTCACTGCGTGCAATCAAATGTTGTGAGTAAATATCAACTCCAGTCATCACTCCTCCTGAGCCAAGAACAACAGTAACTCCTGTTGCAGTTCCATCATTAACAAACAATGTAATTGGTCCCGTTGGAATAGTCGCACCACTGACGAGGAATAGTCCTCCTGCGTCTGTTACAGCGGTATCAATCACGTTAGATCCTGTTGCGAATCTAATGTACTTAGATGAGAGGGGAGTGGATCCGTCAGGTCTGTAGAGGTGTCCTGTGATAGCTGATCTAAAGATCCAGTTTGTGTTATTTCCTGCATTTGTGCAGTTGAGACAGTAGAGCGCGAGGCCTCCTGATGCATCGTTATCCTTCACATCCACAAGTTCAATTACCTGAGTCCCATTTGTAATACTC
>CAYUBO010000105.1:0-4515 GCA_964443095.1 uncultured Candidatus Peribacteria bacterium
CAAAGACAGCATAAATGATATTTCGAGAGCATTCGCGGACCAGATGAAGCTACAGATCATCACAGCAGGTGACAGTCATATGAGGAACCATTACGCAACAAGCTTTACAAGCATACCTGTTAAAAAGAAGAGAAAGATAACTGCAACTGAACTTATTAGAACAGCAAGAGAACATCCTGAACTTTGCGAACATACAATCCGAGAACCAGTTAGTAGAAGGGAGAAAGCTGTAACTGGATTTCATATTTGGCGCAAATGCGGTACCAAAATGATGGTACGTTGCGGCTGGCAATCTTTCCGTAACAGGAAGAAGCCTAACGGCGCGCTCGAGGGGCAACCGCCGCTTTCAAGAGCCCCGCGAAAAGAGGATGCGGTCTGTGTGGACGACTCTTAAATTCCGGATGGAATTGGGATCCAACCATGTATGGATGTCCTTTTATTTCAACTACTTCCATTAGCTTTGTTTCGGTCCACTCACCGGATACAACCAGTCCTTTTGATTCCAGTTTTTTTCGAAGGCGATTGTTGAACTCGTAACGATGGCGGTGCCTTTCCCAGATAACATCTTTACCGTATTGCTTGTATGCCTTTGTGCCCTTCTTGAGCTTGCAACGATACTGACCTAGACGGAGCGTTCCTCCTTTTGCCTTTCCTTTGTACTGTCCCGGCAGGAAGTGAACTACGTATTTGCTTCTGGATATTGATCCGTCTTCATCGAACTCTTCACTAGTCATCTCAGGATCATTCAGCTTTGCACGAGCAAACTCTATGGCAAGAATTTGTGATCCCAGACACAAACCAAGATACGGAATCTTATTAACACGTGCATGGTTGGCAGCAAGGATCTTTCCTTCAATTCCTCTAAGACCGAATCCACCTGGAACCACTATTCCTTTGCAGCGCTTGAGTTCCTTCCAGACTGCGCGGTCTTTCTGTTCAAGTTTTTCACTGTCAATCCATACGATCTCTGCTTTCTTACCAAGATGAACTGCAGCTGCCTTGATTGATTCAAGGACACTTAAGTACGCATCTTCCAGGTGTGTGTACTTTCCAACAAGCGCGATAGGTACTTCTCCCTCTGCTTTCTCATGCCTCTTTTTACCCTCTTCCCAATTTTTCATATCCGGTTCCAGTTTTCCAAGATCAAGCTTCTCACCAATTACTTCTGCAATTCCATATTTCTGCAGATCCATCGGCACATCGTATATGGATGGAAGTGTTTGTGCTGGAATTACCGCCTTGCGTTCCACGTCACAGAATCGACTGATCTTATCCAGAAGATCTTTTGTGATGCGATAGTCTGCACGTGGGAGAATCATATCCGGTTGCAAACCAATACGTCGCAACTCTCTTACTGATAGCTGCGTTGGCTTTGTCTTTAGCTCTTTTGATCCTTTTAGATACGGAAGCAACGTGAGATGCACGTGGAAGATCCTCTTTGGACCAAGTTCTCCTTTCATCTGGCGCACTGCTTCTAGGTATGGCTCTCCTTCTATGTCTCCAACTGTTCCCCCAATCTCAACCATCAATATATCTGCATCACTCTCATCCGCAGCTTGAATCATCCTGTTCTTGATAGTATCCGTGATATGTGGGACAACTTGGATTGTTCCTCCTAGGTAATCACCACGACGTTCTTTGGAAAGAACTTCCTGATAAACCTGACCGGTTGTAACAGTACTGAGCAAACTCATTGGCTCATCAATGAATCTTTCGTAGTGACCAAGATCTAGATCTGTTTCTGCTCCGTCATCTGTCACAAATACTTCTCCGTGTTGGAATGGACTCATCGTTCCGGGATCAACATTAAGATACGGATCTAACTTCTGAACAAATATCTTAAATCCACATGCCTTTAGAATTGCACCGATGCTTGCAGTAGCAATTCCCTTTCCAAGGCTACTACACACCCCTCCCGTGACTATGATAAATATGGGGTCCTTCTTTTTCCCTGACGGGCGGAGCGCAGAGCGCGAAGTCTGTTTCCCTTGAGGGTTCTTTTTGAGACTCTTCTGACCCTTTTTCTTTTCAACCATATAGACAAAGCGGGCAATCCTTCCGTGGGGGGAGGAGCCCGCTGAGTAGGTTACTGATTAACTGAGAAAAATCAAGAAGATCGTCTAGAACAATCCTGTTGCCGTGTAGAGTCCAACAGTTAGCACAGAAACAATGGTCATGAGCTTCACTAGAATGTTTATTGAAGGCCCGGATGTGTCCTTGAAAGGATCACCCACGGTATCTCCCACAACTGCTGCCTTGTGTGGCTCGCTTCCTTTACCACCAAGATTTCCTGCTTCAATGTACTTCTTTGCGTTATCCCACGCACCTCCGCTGTTCGCCATTGATATGGCAAGAAGCACTCCAGAAACAAGAGCTCCTGCGAGAAGTCCTCCAAGGGCTTCGGTTCCAAGTACAAGGCCAACCACAACCGGAGATGCTACTGCAATGAGTCCCGGTACCATCATTTCTTTTATGGCAGAACCGGTTGCGATACTTACACACCTCGCAGAGTCACCTTCTACCTTCCCTTCCATAAGTCCTGTTATCTCTTTGAATTGGCGACGAACTTCTTCGATCATCGAGAAAGCTGCACGACCAACCGCATTCATTGTCATTGAAGAGAACACATAAGGAAGCGCCCCACCAATAAGAAGACCAATAAGAGTTAGCGGATTCATAAGATTAATAGCTGTAAGTTGTGCTGACTCACTGTAAGCAGAGAAAAGAGCCAGTGCAGTCAGTGCCGCAGAACCGATAGCAAATCCTTTCCCAACTGCTGCAGTGGTATTACCAGCACTATCCAACGCATCTGTTCTTGTCCGAACCTGTGCAGGCAGCTTTGCCATCTCAGCAATTCCTCCAGCGTTATCAGCCACTGGGCCATATGCATCTACTGCAAGAGTAATTCCAAGTGTAGAAAGCATCCCAACAGCGCTAATTGCAATTCCATATAGTCCTGCTGAGAAGTACGCAATTCCTATTGCAAGACAGATAAAGAGAATAGGAAGGCATGTGGACATGTAACCGAGTGCAAGACCACTGATAATGGTTGTTGCACTTCCCGTTTTAGCAGCATTAGCAAGATTGCGTACCGGTTTGTAGTGATCTGATGTGTAATACTCCGTTATTCCTCCTATGATTAACCCAACGACAAGTCCTGATACAAGAGCCATTACAACACCAACCCAAATGTCTGCAGGGAACATGCTGTGAGCAAGGAAGATAACACCGATAATTACCAATGCGGATGCAACGAAGAGACCGTTCTTAAGTGCGCCATGCACTGCCTTACTTCCTTTCTTTGTGCGCACTGCAAGTGATCCGACAATACTTGCAAGAACACCTAGTCCTGCAACATAGAGCGGGAAGAGAACTGCGGTCTCAGGAGATCCCCAGTTTGTTGTAAGTCCTATAAGCATCGCAGCAACAAGTGATCCAACATAGCTTTCAAATAGATCAGCACCCATTCCCGCTACATCACCAACGTTATCACCAACATTGTCTGCAATAACCGCAGGATTTCTTGGGTCATCCTCCGGAATTCCTGCTTCCACTTTTCCAACAAGATCTGCTCCAACGTCAGCTGCCTTTGTATATATACCTCCTCCAACACGAGCAAATAGTGCAACAGAAGAAGCTCCAAAGCTGAATCCTGCAAGAACCTGCAATGCATCCGGTAGGCTCATACTGGATTGTGTCAGCATGTAATAAAGAGCTCCAACAAGACCCAGAAGTCCAAGACCAACAACTGAAAGCCCCATTGTGGCACCACTAAGGAAAGCAATACGCAATGCTCCTCCGAGTCCTGTGCGAGCAGCCTGTGTTGTTCTAACGTTTGCAGCCGTGGCTGTACGCATTCCTATAAATCCTGCAAGCACGGAACATAAAGCTCCAAGAACAAAGCTTCCTGCAGTGTAAGGAAGAGACCACTGTTGCAACTGCGCATTCTGGAATCCTGTATCTAAGAATACAAACAATAGAAATCCTACTACGACCACAAATAGTGCAATAACACTGTATTCGCGACGCAAAAATGCCATTGAACCCTTTCGTATTTGCCTTGCTATTCCTTGCATTTTGTCGGTACCTGTTCCTTTTGTTCCAATAATTATGCGGAAAACAAATGCTACAATAACCGCAAGGGCGCCTGTTACAAGCACATACTTAAGTGATTCAACAAATGAGACAGAAAAGAGAAAAGACATATCCATACGTAAAAGGGGGTAGGCAATTCCGGCGCATTGTAAAGTATCGTGAAGAAAAAATCCTAAAAAAACACCACCTTGGAGAGGTGGTGCTTATTTTCCGATAATAAAATCGGCCTAAACGCCGCTCAGCTGTATTTCTCTAATCAAATCACGATCTCGGTTCACAACATTGAATAGGTTGTTTGATCGAACATCACGTCGTGTAGGACGATCCCACATCCACTTTCCGTAGTTTTCGTGTGATCCTCTACCTGTTGTAACCAAAGAGAAAGGAAGCCTTCCGCGACCAATACCCTTTCTGTTCACA
>CAYUBO010000106.1:0-4424 GCA_964443095.1 uncultured Candidatus Peribacteria bacterium
TTGAGGTATTAGGAGATGAGGAGATGGCTAAGACGAAAGTTCGCTTGGGAAGAATACGAGCTGTAGAGCACACGTGGATAAGAAGAATGGAAAGGATTATCGCTGCAATTACTTAGTTCTGTTACTCTCTACTTATGCAAGGAGTTAAATCAGTTGAAAAAGATGGAAAGACATATGCATATTTCTTTAAAGGAAATGTGGAACGACCGGGAGTGAGTTTTCTAACACCTCAGGAATCATCATTTCAGATTGGTGTACAGGAACAACCGACCGGATTCGCATCACGCCCACATCTTCATCCGCCTGCAAAATTTGATGTTCAGAACACCGGAGAGTTCATCTATTTGGAAAAAGGGAAAGTGAAAGCGATTGTTTATGATGAAGAATTCAATGAGATTGGCCAAGAAAGTCTCGAAGAAGGTGACTTCCTTGTTTTTCTGCACGGAGGGCACAAGATAGAGGTGATTGAGGACTGTAAATTTGTAGAAGTGAAGCAGGGGCCGTATCCCGGAGATGAGAAAGCAAAAATATTCCATCAAAAGTTATGAATGTACCCGTCAACGAACCAGTTGTGACAGATGCGGCCAAAAAATATGTGAATGATGCACTGGATACAGGGTGGATCTCCTCAGCCGGCACGTACATCGAAAAGTTTGAGAACGCATTTGCAGATTACATTGGTGTAAATCACGCAGTGATGACTACAAGCGGAACAACTGCACTGCATCTAGCTTTAGCAGCACTGGAAATCGGCGAGGGAGACGAAGTTATAGTCCCGGATTTCACAATGATCTCAAGTGTGTTTGCAGTTTTATATGCAGGAGCGAAGCCCGTGTTTGTAGATGCGGAAGACGAATCATTTTGCATCGATGTGAATAAGATTGAAGAAAAAATTACAGACAAAACAAAGGTGATCATGCCGGTTCACATCTATGGACATACATGTGACATGGATCCAATAATGGAAATAGCAGAAAAACATCAGATCACAGTCCTCGAAGATGCGGCTGAAGTTCATGGTGCAACGTACAAAGGAAAGAAGTGTGGCTCGATGGGGCAGATCAATGCCTTTAGTTTCTATGGAAACAAGATTGTGACCACAGGAGAGGGAGGAATGGTTGTCACAAATGATGATCAGTTAGCGGAAAAAGCGAGGTCATTCAAAAATCTCGCACATTCTCCACAGAAAAGATTTTTCCATGAGCACATCGGGTTCAATTACCGCGCGACGAACTTGCAGGGGGCAATCGGCCTCGGCCAGTTGGAGAGTATTGATCAGTTTCTAGCTCACAAAAAGTGGATGGCAAGTGAGTACGAAAAAAATCTGAAAGATATTCCCGGGATGAAGTTGCCAGTCACAAAAGATTACGCGGAAAACGTATACTGGATGTATGGAGTAGTCCTAGAAGACTCATTTGGCATGTCACGTGATGATTTCTGTAAAGCTTTGAAGGAAAAAGGAGTGGATACACGTGACTTTTTCTATTCATCCGCGTCACAACCAGTGCTAAAGCCTTACGTTACAGAAGGAGAAAGCTTTCCAGTGAGTGAGTTCCTAGCATCACATGGTTTTTATGTTCCTTCCGGCCTTGCACTCACACAAGAACAACTTGATCACGTCTGCCATGCCATCAAAGAAGTCACTGCAACCAACTAAGATCGAATTAGTTTCGGTTATTCTCCCTACTTACAACGAGGCGGGGAACATCGCAGACCTAATTGAAGCAATTGATAGCTTTATTACGCAGCCTCACGAGATAATTGTTGTTGATGACAACTCTCCGGATGGTACATCGGCTATTGTCCAGAAGATTGATAATCCACGTGTACGTCTTGAGACACGAATGAAAAATCGTGGGCTCACAAAAAGCATCAAGAGAGGTATTGAACTTGCGAAAGGTGACACAGTTGTGTGGATGGACTGTGATTTTTCTATGCCACCGCAGGTTATTCCGGATCTTTTATCCAAAATCGAGGATGGGTATGACATTTCAGTCGGGTCGCGCTTTGTAAAAGGTGGAAGTCACAAAAAAGGAGCGAAGGCGAAGGGGTCGCAAGAGTCTTTAATCGTAATCGCACTCAGTCGCTTCTTAAATTTACTGCTTCGTCTATCTCTCAGCATGAAGTTTCGTGATTACACGAGTGGATTCATCGCTATCCGCAAAAAAGTACTAGGAAAAATCAATCTCCAAGGTGATTACGGTGAGTACTTTATGGATCTTATGTATCGCGCGATCCTTCTCAGGTATCAATTTATCGAAATCCCCTACGTTTGTGCTCCAAGGAAGGCAGGGGAGTCGAAAACCGCACCGAATTTAATCGTTCTACTTAAGCGTCTTCCACAGTATGGAGGGATGTTGATTCGACTGTGGGGACTCAGAGTGAAATGTTTGTTTGGGATTCGTCTGTAACCTCCTGTTTATTCTGATGATTGAGCAGCTACAGCTCTTCGTGCTTGTCCCACTAGGTCTTCTAGTGTTTCTCGGCGATTAGAAAGTGCTTCTGTTGGCGTTCTTCTATCTGGGTTATGAGGGCAGATTGCAGGCTCCTTACCACGCAGTGATAGGTCAGCATGAGTACATTCAGGTCTTACACGGCAAGATTCACATCCCATAAGAAATCAGGAGAATTAAGTAACAATCTGATTCTGTTCAGCGTGAATCACAATGTCAAATATATTAATCTAAATATTTTGCTATCACCTCTGCAGCCTGTTTGATCGTATCACGATGCGGATGCACGGTATCCCATCCAAGTATTTTTGGAGCATTTCCAAAGGTGTCATACAGATCAATTACTTCAAATCCCATATTCGATACAAGTTCTGTTACAACCTTTCTACTCTTTGTGTGCATTCTTTTCTCAGGCCAGATAACAAAGAAGCGTTTCATGTCATCAGGCAGATGTGTTGTGAGCATTTCCAGTTGATTAGTGTAATCGGAGATTTGTTCCTCAGTAATGTTGTCAGACTTTTCATTCTTTTTGAATTTTTCAATTTGATCTTCCAAGTCTTTCTTCCCTTGGCGCATCATTCCAAATCTTTTTATTGCAGTGTAGAAGGCGCTGTGTTCATCCAGCCAACAACGACCTGGAATGAATCCCAGTATTCCTTTATCGATTGGCTGGCATGTTGGCTCATCACTTGGTTCCCAGTTTTCCCAACGTAGTTTCCCTTTTTCATCTAACCAGGATGTCCCCTGGAGAATGAGGTCATTGAAGTGAAGAACCAGAATAATTGCCATCGGATCAAGTGGTTTTATTTTTTGTATGTAGTTTGCAGTTTCCTGATCGAGGTGATACCCCGGAGTTCCTCCATTTTGAAAATCATATTCACTTTTGATTGCTGAAAGTTGAGCACTAAGAGTTTCATCGTTCTCAACTCCATACCCGAATACTATTGAATCTCCAACCACTGCTATAGTCGGCTTGGATTTATCCGGTTCTGGTGAACGTAATCCCAAACTGTTAGTTTTTATGGTTGATCGAAAAGCTTTTTTCCTAAGATTAGGAATCAATTCGTAACTAATATCCGGATTATCACTCATTTGGTAAATTCCAAGTGGCTTTGATCCTACTTTTACAAATCCGGTGATACGCAGAACTACTTCAATCCCCCCAAAGAAAAGGAGAATTGTGCAGAAGAGTAAGCCAAAATTGATCAGTAGCTCTTTTCTGGTAGTTTTCACGGGGAGGAGTATACAATATCCGTACTATGTCCAATGCAGTTGATATCAATAAAAAGGCGAAAGAGCTCTCTGGGGCGTGGGAACCGCTGGAACTTGCCCAAGCGAATGATCAGGTTGTGAACATGGCAATATTTCATGGTGAGTATCACTGGCATTCACATGAGCAGGATGAACTTTTCTATGTTCATGAAGGTGAAATCATCATTCAGATAAAAGATGGAGATGACATAGTCGTGCCTGCGGGAAATCTTGCAGTAGTACCTGCCGGAGTTGAACATTGTCCGACAAGTGATGAGCCATCGGTTGTCTTGATGTTTGAACCGAAGAATCTGTGCTGCGGAGACTAGTTTTTTTCTCCGACCATCACAAATAATCCTCCTTCACGCCCGATAGTGAACATCCATTTAAGTTGGTTGAGTATGTGTTGAGGTTTTGATCCTACCGGATGCTGCTCAAATAGCTTCATTCCATCAGTCTCACCTTCAATCGATCCTGCAATTTGGGGAACTCCGCTTAAGAACTTTACATTTGTTTCCTCAAACCTCTTAAGAACCTCGTCCACACTGTGCCAACTCTCGTGAGGATTTCTGTACTGGTCAGCAAACCATATTTCCTTCTTACTTTTATCTACATCCTTCCGTCGCATGTGCGCGTCAAGCCACCGGAAAGTTTTACCACTACATCTAAATAGCATCTTCCTCATTCCAAGAGGAATTCGAGCGTAAGAGTTATATAGTC
>CAYUBO010000107.1:0-4420 GCA_964443095.1 uncultured Candidatus Peribacteria bacterium
GGCTGCTCCGCAGCACATTTTAACATGGCTATACTTCGCATAACCGCAAACGTTGCCCTAAATCGCTCTCAGGCCGCTCCGCACCGCCTGCCTTCTGCGGCCTGTTCGCTCTTTAGGGCAATGGCGCGGCGGTTCCCGCCTGCTGCACTCGCACTCACCCGGCTCGCACCGGGTTCGCGACTTCGTGCAACAGGCGGCTATACGCAATATCAGCCTGCAAAAACTAGCTTAGCAGGCTGATTCTGCGTATAGCCGCCGCGCCATTAGCTGAAATAACCAAACATTCTTTTTTATGTCGGAAGACTGGCAAACACTTTTTTTGATAACGTTTTCTTTTTTGTCCCCCCATGTATGTTGTTGGTTGTTTTTGTGTTTGTTTTTTGAATGTAGGACTATTATATGGGAGGCAATTCCAAAGTTGCATACTCTGTCCATTCCTTATTTTTCGCATCGTATTTCTTTACATTCACGCGGTAAGTCTCTCCACCATCCCTAATGAAATATGCACTATCGATTTTTCCTACAATTTTACCCTTGAAATGTAATATTAAATCTCCATTATCATCCGTAATTTTATCAACCTCGAATCGAATTGGTGCATTGTATGATGCCACCCCTCTTCCAATTGAGCGCGCCGGATATAGATCGCTATCCCAAGACAAATTGAGGGTGCCAGTTTGATTCTTATTAACCTCTATTCCCCGATGAATGTAAATTCTGTGGCCCACATCTAAATCTAAAACTTTTTCTTTCCAAATATAATGAAGGGAATTTGAATTATCTTTGTACATGAGTTGAAGAAGTGCATCCTTTTCGAAGTGTTCGAAATTTCGATAGGTTTTAAGTTTTTCAGAACCTGTCCCCGTATTCCAATAAAGCACTATATCGTAACCATCTTTACTATCATTCAGTTCTAACTGAAGATATCCAGGATTGTTCCCTTCCTTTGTTAAGAGATCAAACCCCATGACACCATTTCTTCTCCAACCATCCAGTTGTAGCTTCTTCCCTGTAGCTTCGTTATTCCATCTACCCCTTCCCGTCGAATGATAGAGATCAAGAGAACCCTTCTCCCGGAGTTTATCAATCAATGCACGTTCAATTTTATCCAATTTCCGCGCTTTTTCTGCTTCTCTTAAGAACCAGTCTAACGACTTAAGGGAAGAGAATTCTTTGATTCCCCGCACCCTTCCCGTTCTTTCTCCTACTGCTTCAGGGATCCAGATCTGCATCGTGGGTTTGTCTACATCTGTGATTACGGCGAGGCACTTCCTATCCTTGAAGACTCTCACCGAACCATCTGGCTGATGTTTCAAATTAAATTCTCCTACACTGTCTGGCATCTTGAATCTCGCTTCGCTTTCACTCTCATTCACAACGACTTTAATGTCCTGTTCACGATCGGATGCAAGGAAGAATCTGTCAGGTACTCTCGGGTCTACCCATAATCTAACGATATCCTCGTAGCCAGCTTCATGGAGAGCCTTCTCATCGACCGCAAGATGCTTATATGAAATCTGAGGATCTTTTTGCATGATAACTGGCACGATGATTCTCTTTCCATCTATCTCAAGTTGTATACTACTACCTTCTTTCAATGGAGGATTTGGTACGCCGAATACTATTGATGTCTCTGTTTCTCTTGCTCCTTCTTTGAACTCTTTTCCATCGGCAAAGGCTTTAAGCTCCTTGCGGAGAGGATCGTAGACTGGATCCACCGTTTGACGGAGTTTAATAAGCACATCCTGAACTTCCTTGGGAGAATCTTCATCTGCGACCCATTTCGTAACATTTATCCAACTTGAATCGCTTGGATCGGACTGTAGACCTTCCAGGGAATTAGGCCGTGGAGGCCGCTTGCTTCCAATTTCTTTGTATCGGGGCAGTCCGGAGATCTCCGGACGAATCACATCGTAATACCGTTGATACACCGGCAACAACCTCTTTCGAAATTGATCGAGGGTTTCTTCCGGCTGTCTCTCCAGCACTGCCAGTTCGTGTAATGCGTTCGATACACTTTCAGAGAAAGCAAGAATTCTCTCTTTTACTTTCTCGCCGTTTTCATCTGCATCATTCTCTGCATCTATTTTGATCTTGGCGACAGGATTGCCATGTTCACCTAAGAGCACTGCGTAGGAAATACACTCATCATTCACTGTCGTATGATGCAAGACCATTTTTAAATTGTGTTTTTCAGCTTCTGTTTTCCATACGTCTGCCTGATTGCCTATGGATCTCTCGAAACGCTCAATAAGTCTATCAAGAGAGGAAATGTCATCGGGCTTGAAAGTAGTCACTAATCTCGTTTTCCCTGCATTGTACTCCTCTTTTTCTGCTTCATATCGATCTTCATAAATACCAATTACGTCGGTGTAGAATTTTGTGTTGAGCGAATAACGCTCTCTCCATTCTTCTGTCTTTGATTCTTTCAACCATACTTCGTAGTGTTTGTACCTGACTTCATCAGGTGTGAATTGTTTTTCTACGCATGCCTCGATGCGAGATAAGCAACTATCAACATTACGTTCAAACAAATGTATTTGTCCGATGACAGCTTCTCTACCATCATCCCATGTCTTCGAGAGTGTAACATGTTCACTTCCTTCCAACTGAATATTCATCCCATTAATTGTTCTTGGTAGTTTCTCTTTCAATTCTGCATTTCGTAATTCAAGAACCCTCTCTTTTACTTGCCTCTTAACTGCTTCAACATCCAAAACAGCTCCGTCTCTGTTCATCGGGATATTCAAAATTTCACTGTTATTGATGCTGAATGATATCCCTTCATCATTTACCTCAGCATCAATTGGCATATCGTAACAACGCATATAATCGAATGATTGCGTGAGGTCTTCTTTCATTAGCTCCCAACATTCATCTTTTGTTTTATTTAAGAGAAGATTTCCGAGTTCACTGTCAGTCATATCTTTCTCTATAGGACCGATGAGATCATCGAGCCTGGTAGAACTTCTACTTCTCTCAGATGCTCTACATCTTAATTCAGGATTATATTTAAAAGAAGAAATCTCTACTGAGACACCGTAGAATGCCTTCCCATTAATACGCTCAGCAAAAGCCTCTCCCACCCTTGTACCTTGCTCTTTTCTTTTTTCCCATTGCACCCGAATAACACTAAGTTCCCGACGGCGTTCCACTACCTCCTGTCGATAGGGATCATCATCTTCTAAATATGCTTCTACTTTCTCCAGATGCTTCTCTTCATTTTTGATTTGTATATCAAAATAGTAGGGGTAATAATGATTTTTCTGTGCATCCGTGCGATTTTTAAGTTGCGTAGCTCTTTCGATAAAACTCTTCCGCCTCTCCTTTACGCCAGAGCTTTCTATTACCTTCTGTTCTAATCCGTCTGCAATTCTTCCCATTGCTTCCTGCGCCTTCTCATGCAAATCCTTCTTCTGTTTTGGTTTCTCAACCTTTTTTAAATAAGATTTTAGTATAAACACATTAACTTGAAGGTCATGATAGTACCAATTATCTTTTGGATTACCCCGACTAGTGACTTTCCATTTATCAGTCTTTTTAAGCACATTTTCTGTTAGCTGTACTGTTTTTCTTATTATCTGTACATGATCTTGCAACGATATATGTTCGTGATGCAAATTCATAGCATAGTAATTTCCAGCGCCATACAGTTTTTGAATATGAGAATCACTGAGATATTGTCCATCTGTATTAACTATCTGTTCGATCTCTGAAAGTGCTTTTTTTATTTCCCTTTCGTCAGCTTTCTGCTCTTCTTTTGCTTTCTTAGACCTTTCTTCATTCTCTTCCTTTTTGGGTTCCCCTTTCTCTTCTCTCTTTGGTTCTTCTGCCAATCTCTCCTGTTCTTGTCGAACCTTCGCTTCCCGCTCAGATGCTTGTCGTGCCTCTCCTTCTGCAATTCTTTGCTGCCCCCCCCCGCTAGGCTGCCGTGGCCACCATGCAGGCGCCCTCCTGATATCTGCTATAGCTACTTCAGCACTTTTCTCAGAAGTAATAGTTACCAGTACTCTCCGCATACTCTCTGTTCCTAACTGGTACGAACTCACCCACGAAGGATTTTCCGCTGCTCTCCGCAAACATACAGCCTCAGCCGCATCATATTCTTCCATCACTGTCTTCAGTTCTTCCTGCAATTTCACATTTTCAAAATCACCAATTTTGTCCAGTGCCTGCTTCTTTTCAAACTCAAAAGAGAGATCAACAAATTCATCAATCAATGGAGCAAGTTTCTGAAGTGCGTCTATGAGATCCTGATCTGTGCGCCTTTCTGCTTCACGAACTCTATCAGTTATTTCCTTAATTTTCCGTGCGCATTGCGCAATCTCTTCATTGCTCCGCATGTCCTCTGGAATTTTCTGCCACATCTCCTTTCCTGCTTTGTGCACAGCATTGTATGCCTCCAGTGCATCCTGGTCAT
>CAYUBO010000108.1:0-4371 GCA_964443095.1 uncultured Candidatus Peribacteria bacterium
CAAGTTATAGGCGGATTATTTATTTTATTTGCAATTGCTGATTTTGCTCTTTCTCTTTTCATATGTGACTGACTCAAGCGGATCACTCCCCGGAGTCGTAAATTTCCTCTCAATGCTCATTCCTCTCTTTTGATCCGTTGGAGCTTCAGCTTCATTACTTGTTGTCTGCTGCTGAAAAGACGAGGGGGTTGGAGGAGTCATTGGAAAAAGGGAGAAGGGGGAGTTTGCGACCAACCACACTATCTAGTGTTAACTGGGGTCACAACCGCACAAGATATAGGTATGAGCCCTTTCTCGCAATAGTGAATTGATTCTGTTTACAGAGGGTTGTCAAAGACGTGCGTAAATAGAACAGGAGAGAGCGAGCGAGCAAAATGATGATAAGCCCCCCTCTTGTATTCATGACATAATGTTAAGTGCCAGACATCATTCAAGATTTTCGGTAAAGATAATTTATACGCATCCTGTGAGACAAAACACATCAATTTGTGACAAGTTTTGGTACCATTGTGATCAATAATGAAAATCACAGTCCTTGTTGCAGGCACAAATGAACCTAGTAACAGTAACGTACTCGCTGACTCTTTCGTTGAGGGACTTAAGCAGTTTGAAGGTATGGAAGTGACAAAACATAGACTGAAAGACGAGGATATGAAGCACTTCACACTTGATTTTTATGATCCAGATACCAATCAGGGAGAATCACTCGCAAAATTACAATCAAGCATAGAAGAATCTGATGGATTTGTTATTTCAACTCCAATATGGAACTTTGGTGTCCCTGCTCACCTCAAAAACTTTATTGATAGGATGGGAAGTTTCGCATTGGATGAGACTCGCAGCAGAGGAACCCTCGGTGGAAAACCTTTCTATCTGATATTTACCGGTGGTGCTCCGGCACCTGCATGGAAAGGACTGATGCGAAAGACTACAAGTTTTGTACCGGAAGCACTCTCATACTTCGGTGGCACGTACGTCGGAAATCACTTTGAAGGAATATGTACGTTAGGACGAGGAAAATTTGGACTGGTTGTAGATCAACGCCCGGACTCTCTTGCATCAGTGAAACAGAAAGGGCTCAAGTTCGCTAAGACTGTTGATGCCTTCTTAAAGACCGGGAAGCTTCCCTTCGTCCAGAGAACTAGAAAGAAGCTGATGAGAATTGGCGAGAAGATTATGAAGAAGATTTTTTAATGGAACTTATCATCTCTGTCTATTCATAAACGATCCAAACACTTTCCGTCCGTCTTCAAGAATCTCAAGAACGCATGATGCTGGATCTGTAATCATCCAACAAAGCGGAGTACCTTCACGACAAAGAGTTATCTCCTGCCCTTGTTCAAATGGCATATTACCAGGATCAACAATCTGCATAACAAGATGTCGCTCTTCAGTCCTAAGTACCTCAATAATTACTCCTCCACCCTCCCCAATCCTCTCTCCACCTTTAAAGAATTTTTGCTCAGCGCCGTCTGTCCACTGTCGTAGTTCTTCTGCCAAAGGTGCCGATGCTCCATCTGGATCTGCCATGGCCGGTGATTCTCCTCCTCAAATAGACTAAAAATCAAGCATTTTGCCTCAGAATTGCAATTTAAGCCAAAATTTGATATAATAAGGAGAGATACCCATATAAATATTCAAACAGATCAAGCTACTTCTCAGGGGAGAACTGAGCCACCGGTAATACCGAGCGGAGAAGAAATTTATGACATGCTCATGGGAGAAATTGAGCCAGATCTCGTGCTTAGAAACGTCGAGGAACTCGATGAGAAATACAAAGATGAAACTCCAGAGCAGACAAAAGATAGAGCTGATCGCTATAGGGGGGCATGGAAAACATACAAAGAGAAGCTCACAGAATTCACATCAAAACTTTCACGTGAGGTTAGTAATTACACTCATGAACAAATAAAGATATTCGAAGCAGAAGCAAATGAAGTAGATGAGAAAGTGCTCTCAGAAATTGAAGACATGATTGAAAAGGCTCCTACTCCGAAGCATGCAAAGAAATAGATACACTTTCAATAGGCAAGACCTGAATGAACAAGAGAAGAGACTAATATATGTCGGCGAAACCGGTGGTGATATGCCTGAGACAGGTCTCGACAGAGGCCTTGATGAGACTGACGAACCCACTGAAACCACTGAAGCACCGATACGGGATTCCAGTAGAGATGAACTGGACCGCAGTGTTCCGGCTGTAAGAGAAGAAGGAGAGCAGAGTGCATATGCTGCAATGAATGGAAGCTCCGGACCCGGAACGCAGTTGAATGCTTTTAGACAAAGATTCCCAAACGCAGGACGGATGGAAAGTGGCCAGAGAGAAGCTTCCAGACAACCTGCTCTGCAGGATCGTTTAGGTGAAACATTTGGGAGAATAAATCAGGAAACTAAAATTGGTCAGCAAATAAATAGAGTTGCTGATCACTTAAATAATCCACAAATCACTGAAGCATTTGGACAGATGGATCCTGCACGTCAGCAAAGATTCCTGAGTAGAGTCGGAGATAAAGTAAATGCACTTAAGGGAATAAGATCAGTGGATGACATTAGAACTGCCGTAGATATTCTGGTTGCAGATTCACTGGAATTGAAATTGGAGATTTTCAATTCTTTAAGCCCTGCAGAACAACGAGCAATTGGACCGGTTGTTAGAGACGTTCTACCTCAACAAGCCCCTGAACAGCGCAGAGGGCCTGCTTATGAACGTCGTCCTGATGGAAGACTGAATGAAGATGAAGGTAGAGCGGTACATATAGAATCATTAGCAATGATCCCGATAAATGGCGAGGAAGAACCTGAACATAATATCTACTACCCAGACCGTGTATCGAGAATTGCTGCACTACAGGAATTCAGTCAGCAGTTACAACCTTACGTTGAGCGAGGAACCCGTGGGTCAGGTATAGCAAAAGACATGATTGATCAAGCGATTGACAGTCTACAAAGAGGAGAAGAGCCCCGTGAGGCGTGGGAGCAGGATCAGAACCAGCCACAGGAATCACAAGAATCAACTTCGGGGTCTCCTCAGGATCGACTTAAGGCGAAAATTGGTGAATCATTTACAAACAGAAGCAGGGCTAAGCAACAGCAACTGGATAGAATTTTTGAAGGGTTTGATGATGCCCGTGCGGAAGCAATGATTACTGTTTTCGATGGAATGAATTCTACTGAGCAACAAAACTTCCTTCAGGTTCTAAAAAAGCAGGTAAATGTCATATCTAAAATGCCACCACATGACTTACAAAAAGCAGTTGATGTAATAAGTGCGCCTTCTGCCCAAAAAGCAGAACACTTTAGGCAACTGAGTCCTCGTTCCCAAATGATGTTTAACCGAATGGGAGATGCATCTGTTGCACGCTTCATACAGCAATCTGAGCAATTGGCAGCAAGGTCACAAGCGGAAGCTCAGAGAGAAATGCAAATTGCTGCACAGCAGATGGATCAGGTAATTGCTGCATCAGTACCTGCAGAAGCTAGAGGACAGTTCCCAAGAGGCGTTGTGTCTCCGCAATTTGCAAATGATGCGATGGGTATTATAGGTCAACTAGATGAGCAGGCAGGTCGAGCATTCCAGGGCACAATGGAACAGATTGCATCTGCTACTCAACAAGCTAGAGAGGTAGCTGAGGGCGCAGTGGAAGCAGCTCAGGAACAAGGTGAAGAGGCAGCGGAGTCAGCAGAAGATATTGTGAATGACCTTGCTGAGGCAGGAAGTCAATTCCTCAATTACCTTGGCAGAGGAGGAAGGCCAACAGAACAGATGAAACAGCAAGCACAGCAAATGAGAGATTCAGCAGAAAACACAGTTGCAAGAGGTCTACATGAAGCACTGAGCAGAAATCCTGATGTGCGAGCAAAGATGGAAACTGCAAAGCGTGCGAAGCTTGCGGTGGAAGGAGGGGTTGATGGAAAGGGCGACATGGAAGCATTAGATAAATTTGCACAGGATTACCTTAAAAGCGGTGATGCGGAATGGTATGAAGAAGCATATGCATTTGTAAACGAAGATGGATTTAGAGAGAAGGTTCGCGAAAGAGTTGGGCAAGAATACAACAAGGAAATTGAAGGCATTGCGGAGCAGTACAACGTCACTCCGGAATTTGTTGAGAAGGTTGTCTTGAGCCCGGACTTCGATCCTAAAGAGAGCCAACTAGGGTAACTTCTTCATCAACCAAATTAGCGGACCGGAATGCTTCCCATGTCTTTGGTCCTCCTTCAACGAGGATACTTGTGATTCCATAGAAACCTTCGACCGGAGTTGTGAGAACTTTCCATAGCTCATTCCAATCAAACACTCCGTTATTAATAGGAACCTCAAAGATCCTAACCCCCTTCCTCAACAACTCCTCCTTGGGATCCTCGGGATCT
>CAYUBO010000109.1:0-4312 GCA_964443095.1 uncultured Candidatus Peribacteria bacterium
GGGGGGGGGCTGGGGGGGGGGGGTTGTTTTTATACCCCCCCCCCCCCCCCCACCCCCCCCCCGGGGGGGGGGGGGGGGGGCGGGGGGGGGGGCATTTCTCGTGGAACTGAAAAGAAAAGGTATCCATCAAGAACAATTGTGAATCGTGCACGGGATATGAGGAAAAATCCTACTAAATCAGAACAAGTTCTATGGGAATCATTAAGGAAGCGAAAAATTGGTGAATGTTATTTTCGTAGACAAAGACCTGTTGGTAATTATGTATTGGATTTTTATTGTGAAGAACACAAATTGGGAATTGAAATTGATGGTGGCATCCATAATGATGCTGATCGGAAAGAATACGATGAAGATAGATCTCAAGAATTACTTGCACGAGGTATTAATATTATGCGTTTTTCAAATGAAGATGTTCTTAAGAATCTTGATAGTGTACTAGGTGATATTGATAGAAATATTTCCAGGGATGTAAGAATAACAGTGAAGATTCCAAAAGAACTTGTCCGCTTCATTGTTCCAAAAGGATCAATTGCACTCGATGGTATTTCCCTTACAGTCGCTCACATAGAAAATGATCTATGCACCGTTGCTCTCATACCACAGACACTTGATCGGACAACTTTGGGAAAGCTTAATAAAGGGGATCACATCAATGTAGAAACTGATGTGATGGTGCGAAGCCTCTGTAATCAACCTGTTTCATGAAGACAGCATCCGCCGAAATCGAATTAACAAAAGAAGTTGATCCAAACTGGAAGATAGGAATCATAAAATCATCTTTTTATAAGGAGGAGATAAATCATTTAGCAGATGCCGCGAAAAAAACATTGATCTCTTCTGGTATCAATCCATCATCAATTTCATTTCATGAAGCAGCAGGATCATTTGAAGTTCCACTAATCGGCGCAGCACTCGCAGAAGAAAAATCATGCGATGCACTCATTGGGTTTGGGATCATAGTCGAAGGAGAAACGCATCACGGAGAACTTCTTGCAGAGCAGGCATCCAGAGGAATGATGGATGTACAAACTAAGTATAGAATCCCGTTTTCATTTGAAATTTTGTACGTGAAAAATCTAGATCAGGCACGGGAACGATCACGTGGGCCAAATAGTAAGGGGATAGAGGCAGCGAATGCTGTTCTACATTCGCTTGCGCAACTCAGTAGCATTCAGTCTTGACATCTTGTCATACTCAGGGTCGAAAAGGTAAGATTACGAATAACCTTTCCACTTCTCATAATGCGTCTTCGTTGGACTGTATGTGTACCAGCGTTTCTACTCCTCACTTCAGTCGTCTACGCGTCTGCTTTTCCGGATGTTCCTGACAGTCATCCGCACAGAGAAGCTATTGAACGCTTGGTCGGTGCGGGGGTTGTTAAAGGTAATGATGACGGGACATTCGCACCTCATAGAACTGTAAACCGTGCAGAGATGTTGATGATGCTGTATCGGGCAAAAGGCAAAACACCGGATCCAATCAATCGTCTTTGTTATAAAGATGTAGAACCCGGTGGATGGTATGAGTCAGTTGTATGTGATGCCACTGCAAACGGATATGTAGAAGGATATTCAGATGGAACATTCCGCCCCTCAGATCCGGTAGAACGTGTTGAGGCCCTAAAGATGATAACTACAGTTCTGGAAATAGAAGTATCTGAGATATCAGATAAGGAACGTGATATTGTTAAGTTTGTGGATGTATCAGTTCAGGCGTGGTACACCAAATATCTCTACGCTGCTTTTACAAAAGGAATTCTACCAATACCGGGACAGGATGGTGCTCGTTTCTATCCTGACTGGCCGCTAATGAGAAGTGAGGCAGCTGCATATGTCCTCAATGCAATAGAGGCACATCTATACGAGGAGAGACAAGATACTGGAGATGATGATGAAGAAGAAGTGGAAGAAACAAATGTGTTCTATGTAGATTTTCCATTTGAAGCGAATGGTAAGTTTAATGGCAAAAGCACGATCTCATATCGTTTTGTATTGAGTGAACCAAAAATGTCAATGTTCACTGTTTCTTTACAATCAGGTCAGCCAGGTAGTGTAACGTGCAGATTATATTTACTGGATAACAACGGATTTTCCGATGAGTATTATCTCGGTTACCGGGAAGGGGATAAATGTTACATAAAGGCACACCTATCATCAGGTTCATACCAGTATCAAATACAACCTAGTGAACCTGATACAACGTATTACATAATTGCAGAAGGAGCCCTAGATACAGATGCCAATGATGGCTTCGGCGAAGCGCGTACAATAACTACAGACCTTGTTCGTGCCGAAGTACTTACTGCAGGAGATTTCCACGACTGGTTTACATTTACATTGGAAAACGAAAATAAGATGACAGTTGATGTTAGCAATGCTCAGCAATTGAGTTGTGTTGTGTACGCAATGAGTGATGTTGATTTGTACGGGTTCTCCGGACCGGAGTGTAACCGTCGTTACATGTATCCACCTGGTACATACTATGTAGTAGTCGGACGTCTCTCGCCTAAAGGTGCGCAGCAGACGTATACGATTAGGTTGGCAGAATAATTATAGAAGGATTCCTACGATTCCTAGGAATCCTAGGACTCTTTGGTTTCTTTGGTTTCTTTAATATTACGCACTAAATAATCGCTATACTGATCACGAATATGGATGCCTTCGCCACAATCCCACAGGCCTTAGATTCGCTCAGGAGAGGGGAATTTATCATCGTAATGGATGATGAGAATCGTGAAAATGAAGCAGATTTGATGCTCAGTGCGGAGCACATCACAGAGGAAAAGATGGCATTCCTCATCCGACATACAGGAGGAATAGTATGTCTTTCACTGAGCAATGAGATTGCAGATCAACTCGATCTCCCGCCGATGGTGGAGAAGAACACATCATCCCGTGGAACACCTTTCACTGTTAGCATTGAAGCCGCGGAAGGTGTAACAACAGGAATCTCAGCACATGACAGATCTGAAACAATCAAAGTTGCAATTAACCAAGTTGCAAAGCCGGATGATCTTTCACGACCGGGTCACGTGTTCCCATTGCGCGCGAAAGATGGAGGAGTACTTGTGCGTGCAGGGCACACTGAAGCAGGAATTGATCTTTGTCGTCTTGCCGGAGTAAGACAGGGCGCAGTAATAAGTGAGCTAATGCATGATAATGGCTCTATGATGCGGCTTCCCGATGTTCGTAAGTATGCAAATGAACATGAAATTATTGTCATAACAATTGCAGACCTTATTGCGTACAGACGTCGAAGCGAAACTTTTATTCGTTTGGAAGCAGTAACAGAACTTGAAACAAAAACAGGAGTGTGGAACATGCATGTGTACACGGATTCACTTTCAAGTTGTGAACATGTAGCACTTGTAAAAGGAAAAATTGATCCGCTAAAACCTATTCTTGTTCGTGTGCATTCCGAATGTTTAACTGGTGATGTGTTTCATTCCGAGCTTTGTGACTGTGGTAAGCAGCTTGATCTTGCGATGGAAAAAATTACTCAAGAGGGGAGTGGAGTTATCCTTTACATGAGACAGGAGGGGCGAGGAATTGGGCTTAGTAATAAGGTAAAAGCCTATGCGCTCCAACAGAAAGAAGGCATAGATACAGTGGAAGCAAATGAACGACTCGGGTTCCCGATGGATTTACGTGAGTATGGAATTGGTGCGCAGATACTTCGTGATGTTGGAGTTGGTCATCTTAGATTACTAACAAATAATCCGAGAAAAATTATTGGACTTGAAGGTTACGGTTTGCACATTGTTGAACAAGTTTCATTGGAAGTTGAACCTAAAAATGAAAAACAAAAAAAGTACTTAAGTGCAAAAAAAAATAAAATGGGACATGTTTTAAAAAACGTGTAGAAAAATGCAAAGAAATGCATAACTTTTTTTGCACTGATTAAACATGCGTTTTGTTAAAAAATTTGTTCAACTTTTTGGCTTTAATAAAATGAAAACTAAGAATTGACTTCGAAAAGTCGATTGCATAATCCAACACATTTTATTTTCTGCGCTTCATTAAACTTCTTCTCGTTAAAATAAAAAATAAGTAACATTTATGGTAACCCTTTCCTATTTCTTTCCCCACTTCCTTTATGGCTGCAAGAAAAAAGCGTAGGCCAGCAAAGCGTAAGAAGGCAGCGCCAAAGCGTAAGGCGGTTCGCAGGAAGACTGCAACCAGGAAACGCAAGGCAGCGCCAAAGCGCCGCAAGAAGGCAGCGCCAAAGCGAAAGCCAGCAAAGCGCAAGACAGCGACCAAGAAGCGCACGCCAGCAAAGAATACCCCACCAAAGCCCAAGCCAAAAACGACCA
>CAYUBO010000110.1:0-4222 GCA_964443095.1 uncultured Candidatus Peribacteria bacterium
TGGGATATTTTTCCTTAAATCCTTCCTCACAGAGTTCTCTTAAATGTTCTGCCTCATTTTTCCCCTTAGGAGTGGGAAAACTCGGGATGTGGTATGTGGAAAAATCCAGCTCAACATTGCATCGATCTGCAATCAGTCTTGTATTTTCCAACGCCTCAGGCACATGCTCAAATACTTTCTCCATTTCCTCGAATGGGCGCATAGAAAAATCAGTCTCTCTCATGGAGAATCTACTGGGGTCATCTACCTGTGAGTTCTTCTGGATACAAAGCAGAACGTCATGGGCTTCCGCATCCTGTGATCGGCAATAATGACTGTTGCATGTTGCGACAAGGGGAACATTCAATTCTTTCCCCCACTTAATCAGTTGCTGATTGATCTCTGCTTGTCCGGTTACATTTGGAAGGTCCATCAATTCAAAGTAGAGATTCTCTTCTCCGAAGAATGAATGGAACTTTTCCGTAAGCTCTTTGATCCTGTCACCATCCTCTGCAAGTGCAGCTTGGGGTAGTGATCCGCTCATTGGTCCGCTAAGCGCGATCAACCCCTTTCCGTATTTCTGTAAAAGCTCATCATCTACTCGTGGTTTGTAGTACATCCCTTCAACTGCTGCGGTAGTTGCGAGTTGCAGAAGGTTTTCGTATCCCTCCTGCGTTTCGGCCAGAAGAGTAATGGGGTATCTCTTCGTATCTGTACCACTCTCTTTATCATGCCGTGATCTTGTTGCGATGTACGCCTCCATTCCCAGTATCGGCTTGATGTCATGTTTCTTGGCAACTTTGTAAAATTCCACGAGACCATACGCAAATCCCTTATCTGCTATACCTACTGCGTTCTGCTTCAGTTCTTTGGCCCTTTCTACAATTTCTTCAGGGCAAGGGAGCCCTTCCAGAAGAGAATAGGTGCTATGGCAGTGGAGATGTACAAAATCAGTCGCTTTCATGGGATTTGGGGGGCTTGTCCTGCACCGGAGTAGAGCGACTGGTGCAGGGAAGTATCATAGAGAATAACTGCTTCTTTGAAAAAGAGCACTTTTTCAGGTCAATTGGCTTGCAGAAGCCAGAATTGGGCGTATAACGGGTATCGATTATGCCAGAAGAACCGAAGAAATTCGCAGATGGGCAACGTGGATACTACGAAGATGAAGCAGAGGAACTCACCAGAGGAGTTCCGGAGGATCTTGAAGGTTCTCGTACCTCTTTCCACATACATCCAATTGGGCCCAAAACATCTATTAGTACAGCTTGCGAATTACCTTATAACGCAGATTGCCCACAAATAGATGCTTATATTGCGCGAAACCTTGTTCGTATGCTTCATGCATTTGCTGATCGCATGCGTGAAGTTGGTACAGCGGATACGGAGAGTCATGAGTGGACAACCCAATTTGTGGATTTAAGTAATGCAGCAGGTTCTACTGATAGATTGGATCATGATGATGCTGGTATACGAGAGAGCTTCTTGGATCTCGGGGATTCAGATGAAAGTACAAGTATAAGGGAGCGAGATGTTGCCGCACATGGTACGAGCCACAGTGATGATGATGTAGATGGACAAACTCAGAGCGATCACAATGCTGCAGTCCGGGAAAGTCTAGATCAAGATCGCACGGATGATATGGGCGCCAGTGGTGATGAAGGTGGGGCAGGCGGAAGAGGAGTTATGCTCGGTCAGCTTGATTCTGAGGGTAGTGCAGCAGACCCAAGTTTATGTGCCAAAAAAAGCTCAGATCTTTTATGCAGAATTGTTATTGAGGGAATCGGAGATGGGGAATTTGAGAGACCTAGTCTTGTTGATAGACTTGAAGTTCTTGTGCCGTATGGAGTTGTTACAAGTGAGCAGATAGCAAAGATAGTCGGAGACTTACAAGAGAAATATGATGAGCTTGAATTTATTGTGAGGTTGTAATCATTTGATTAGTGTTGAGGTGGTGTTTTTTGTAGTGGTTTATATTTAGACATTTGAAGTTAATATTAGTTTTTCTGCTTATGACAATACTTGCGCAAATATTGCTATAGAGTAACATATATGCATGGGGAAATATCAGATTCTTGAACAAAGGATGAAAGCTCTTGCTAGCGCAAGAAGGCTTCAAATCCTGGCTTATCTAAAGAAACATCGTACTGCTACAGTAAGCGATCTTTCTCATGTATTACAGATGCGGATATTTGCAACTTCTCAACATCTTCGTGTTCTTAGATCGGCTAAGATTGTTCAGTATGTTAAACGAGGAAGGTCAGTTTCCTACCGTCTATCTCTAAAACAAGAAGAGCCAATTAAAAAGATCCTCAGTCTCCTCTAGCTACATCTCTTCATTCAAGTCCGCAGCTTCCCGACATTTCTTTGCGCGTTCGTTTGGCGCGGAAGCCTGATCACCTAAGAATTCTCCGGATGCATATGGGAAGCATTCATCTTCAAATATCAGCCTGAGAACGAGCTGGAGCTTCCTGTTGCATGGCCTGAAGATACATGATCTTCGGATGTAATATGCAAAGTTTCTTACAAATGATCGTCCGCCATCCTCCAATTCACTTGCGTTAACAATCAAATCCCGAACGACCGGTCTCATTGGTATTACTGCTCTGAGTATTCGTTGCGAAGGGTCTGCCACCTTTGGAATGCTGTAAGCAGTCTTTCCTCCCTGTTCGGTTGTCCAGTTTATAAATATGGATCTAAAAGCATCTTTCGCCACAAAGATAATCCAGTCCATTACTGAGTTTTTGTCTTCCATAAAAGCTCTTCCCGGTGACCCCGGTGGGAATTCATGTGGGTGACGAAGATAGTCCGGAAGTTCATGCTTCGATCCTCTCTCCCTCCATATCTTATAAAGTAGCCTTAATTGTTCCGTGTGATCCTCATCAATTTCAAATGGTCCGTACAATTCAGTTGCTACTCCTCCGGGAGGGAAACGTCCTGTAAATTCAGCTTCTCGCCCAGCGGGGTCACCCTCTTTAGCTTCACATCCGTAGCGTACCCAGTGGTCTCTGTCTTCCGATGCACGGAAACTGTTTAAGAACTGCTCGAGTAATGCCATGTTTTCTCCCCCACGCACTGTTTCGAGCCGACGTCCGAGGTCCGGTAGGTATGCGTCTACTTCTGTGAAGTAATCATCCCGAGCATCGATAATTTCTTCATACGCATCCAACTCCTTGATAGTTGTTGGATGTCCACTGAACGAAGAAAGAACATCATCATCACATCCGTAACCTACAACCTCTTCAAGATCACTATCCTTATATCCTGCGATATTTGGGGGGAAGTAATCACTAGTGAACGGACACATTTCCTCATCCTCCTTACCCGCACGAGATCCTCCTGCCCCCTCAGGACCGGGTTCTCTGCATCCTCCTGATGGCTTAATGAAGCCATGTGCTGCGCATTCTTCGCACGTTGCGTATCTGGGCCATCCGACACAACTAGTTACATCCATAATAGTGCATTCACTTAAGTTTGGAATTCCTTCCTCCGCGCACCAAACTTCAAATGGGACATCAAACAGCTGCCATCGTCTCCAATCTTTGTCCTCGTAATCCACATCAAGCGCACCTTGCGTGAGGTGCAGGTAGCGTTTATCCAAAAACTCCATAAGAGATGTGAGTCTTATTAGTGCAACCAAAGATTGTCGATCATGAGCATCATGCATTTCGCATCTCACCTCTTCCATCATTGCTTCTAAAATGAGCATATCTATATTCAGGCATGCAGTTACATGCCTGAGATTTCGTGAGTGCTCAATTATTCTAAGCTTGGTATCAATTCTCTTTAAAACGGATGATGTGAGGATATCCATGTAGTGGAAGAAAAGCCGATCAAGGCCGGATCCTCCCGGAGCTGACTGAGCTCGAGCAATCCCGTCATTCTTCCTGTCCGCAATTTCCTTAATGTAGTGATCACTCACCGGATCATTCTCGAAATTAAGAATGTTCTGAACGGCACTGGTCGGGCATGCAGCGTTTACTGCTGGTATCCAGAGTAAGAACAGAAGGCCGGCAATAAATATTCTCTTAGGTGCCACTTGGTGATGTAGGTGATGGGGCATTGGTAAGATCTTCACAAACTCCTGCTTCTGCGTATCGTGGGCACATATTTTGCGTGAATTCTATAGTTTCCAGATCGTCTATGAGCTCATTTGCCATTTGCATTACATCAGCAAACATTCTGGATCCTCCTTCAAGATAATCAGAGAGAAGCCGTGTACCCAATTGACTTCCAATGCCTGATG
>CAYUBO010000111.1:0-4199 GCA_964443095.1 uncultured Candidatus Peribacteria bacterium
GGATGTATCAGTGAACGGAACGGATCTGAAGATAAGAGTTCGTCTCCCGGCAATCCTTGTTGGGATTCGTGGTGGCGGAGCTGTTCTGCCTGCTCAATCTCAGGCACTGGGATTGATCCTGAAGCCTAAAACCAGCCTGCATCCCTGTATGCAACTTGCAGAATCTATAGCCTCAGCTGTTCTTGCGGGCGAAATTTCACTACTGGCAGCCCAGGCAAGCCACCAGCTGACATCTGCGCATCGAAAACTAGGCCGCTAGAACAGCTTGTAGCTTGTAGCTTTCAGCTTTTAGAGGTAATAATAGATGAATTGAGTTTCCTACAAGCTAACAGCTAAAAGCTAAAAGCTAGCTGGTTTCTCTCTAGACAGATCCCAATCCTGCTACACTCTCCCCCACATGTCCCACTCCGCCATTGTCGGATACGGCCTTTACGTGCCCTTGAGCAAAATCAAAACTAGTGAGATTGCAAAGGAGCATCATCAGGACCCCAAGCTCATTGAGCAGGGGTTTGGTGTTACAGAGAAAACTGTTCCGGATGAAGGAGAAGATACATTTACACTTGCGTTCGATGCAGGAAAGCAGGCAATCGATACCGCCGACATTGAATCCTCCCAAATCTCCGCTGTCTTCGTTGGATCAGAGAGTCACCCGTACGCAGTGAAACCCACAAGCGGGATGGTAGCTTCTTCGCTTAATGTTCACCCATTCTGCCACTGTACTGATCTGGAGTTTGCGTGCAAAGCAGGAACAGCGGGGATGCAGATTGTGGATAGCATGATTCGCTCAAAGCAGATCACCTACGGTCTTGCGATCGGAGCTGATACTGCTCAGGGGAAACCGGGAGATGCGCTGGAGTACACAGCTGCAGCAGGAGCAGCTGCCTTTGTACTTGGACCGGAAAATACCAAGGGAGCCTTCTGCAAGATTGATCACACGCTCTCATTCACGACCGATACTCCAGACTTCTGGCGTGCTTCTGATGCCCAGTATCCGAGCCACGCAGGGAGGTTCACAGGTGAGCCATCCTACTTCCGCCACATGCGTGAGACCATCAAAGGTATTCTGGAGACTTCCAACACAAAGGTAGAAGATATTGATCATATTGTCCTGCACATGCCAAATGCTAAGTTTCCATCCCGCATAGCAAAGGAATTTGGATTCACCAAGCAGCAGATGGAACATGGCTTCATAGTGCCAACTATCGGGAATACCTACAGTGCCTGCTCTCTGCTTGGCTTAAGCTTTGCATTGCAACATGCCAAGAAAGGAGAGAGAATTCTCCTCGTCTCTTACGGATCAGGTGCAGGTTGTGACGCTTTCTTGATGACAATGCTAAGAGATGGAAAGCAATTACCTGTCGACGAACGCGAGACTACGTATCTTACTTACAGTCAGTACTTAAAGCGCACGGCGCACGCATGAACAATGATATTTACTTAGTCGGGACAGGACAGACTCGCTTCCAGGAGTGGTGGGATAAAGGGCTCCGCGATTTGATAGAAGAAGCACTGGAATCTGCAATTGAAAACTCTCCATGCACTGCACTAGACATCGATATGGTGATCGTTGCGAATATGCTCGCAGAACACGTGAATGGACAGGCACATCTCGGTGCACTTGCATCATCACTTCTTCCGCACAAACCACCCGCCATTCGAGTTGAAGCAGCATGCGGTTCAGGATCTGTTGCTTTGCACACGGCATGCGGACTACTTGAAAGTGGAAAAGTTGAAACAGTACTTGTAATTGGAGTAGAGAAAATGACTGATGCAGATAATGCATCTGTATCAACTGGATTGATGGGAGCCGCGGACAGCGAGAAAGATATCGCATGCGGCCTCACCTTCCCCGGGATATTTGGATTGATCACAAACCGATACATGCACGAGTACGGACTGACTAGAGATCAACTTAATAAGGTGAGTGCACGTCACCACGAGAACGCAGTGGAAAATCCCTACGCACAATTCAGAAAAGCAATACCCGAAGATCAGATTTCAAAGAGCGCACTTGTTGCAGATCCTTTGTGCATGCTCGACTGTTCCCCAATCAGTGACGGAGCTGCAGCCTGCATCTTATCCACTAAACATGAAAGTGATTCACGGGTTGTTGCTTCCGCTCTCGCAACAGACACACTAAGCATTGCAGACCGCCCAACAATTACATCGTTTGGCGCTACAAAGGAAGCGATGTGTAAAGCACTGGAAGAAGCAGGAATTGATCGCAATCAGATAAGCCACTTGGAACTGCATGACTGTTTTTCAATTGCAGCACTTATTAATCTGGAAGACATGGGGTTCTGTGAACCTGGAACAGGAATAAGCATGTACGAGTCCCCATCAGAAGATTTGACGATCAATGGAAGTGGCGGCCTTAAAGCATGCGGACATCCGGTCGCCGCAACTGGCATCAAGCAGATTGTTGATGTCCAGAAGCAGTTGATTACTTCGGGGAACCGATACGGCCTCACGCACAACTTCGGCGGAGCATGCGGCACTTGCGGTATTCATATTCTTGATAACTCGAATGCATGATTCAGCTCCAATTGCGGCTCGTAACAGCAGAAAGCAGAACGCCAAGCTGCAGGAAGGATTGATCATTTCCTTTACAACCATTCAACATCCGCCAGCAGGGTTTGGATCGAATCCGAGATTAATTGGGTTGATTGAATTGGAAGACGGTACACATGTAATGGGAAATATGATTGTTCCGGAAGGAGTTTCGATCGAAATTGGAATGAGTGTGAGCCCAAGGATGCGACTACAAAGGATCAATGATCAAGGGCTTCGTATTTATGATGTAGCGTACGAAATTACGACGCCGGTGAGAGAGAAGGTTGAAGAGAAAGAAGAATTTCCCGGTTACATCCTCGCTCTCAGCGGACCATCCGGAGTTGGCACATCCACAATCAACAAAACTTTAACTACGATGTTCTCCGAGTATTTCAAAGCTGTACCGATTGTCACAACGAGAGAAACTAAAAAATATGATCGTGATGAAAGCCTATCACTCTCAAGAGAGAAGTTTGAAGCTCTGCAGAGCCGAGGAGAGATTATTGCTTCCATGCAGGCAAAAGACGGTGAGTGGGTGGGTTACAGAAAAAAAGATATAGATGCCATCTGGAAAGCAAAGCAGGTTCCGGTTGTTGTCCCTGAACTGGATGTGCTTGATGAACTTGTATCTCACTACGGGCGGCGGACCATTCTCTCATGTGGACTGCTTCCTCCGGGGAAAAGTAGGCGCGCAATGGTATCCCAGCTGCTTCACCGACTCAGACAAGGAGAGAAGTACACGGAAGATCTAATCAAAAAGCAGATTGAGCAGAGCAAACATGTCCTTACCGAGATTGAAAAGCGTACTGACCTGTTTGACCATGTACTCGTCAATGAAGACGCAGATACGGTCACAACATCAATCCAAGGTTTTGTAATAAAACTCGCTCGCATTTGAGTTGAGTTAGGTATACTTGAGCCATGCCACGACCACCACTCTGGTATCTGCAGAAAGTAGACCTCTTCGCCGACATGAGCGATGAGGAGATCATGGATGTCATTGAAGGAATTGTGCACAGGCAGTTTCCTTCAAAGACAACTCTCTACACACCGAACGAACAGGTGGAGAACACGTACATCCTCAAGGAAGGAGAAGTAACTCTTTATCAGATTGTGGATGGTCGAAAAGTTATTATTGATATCCTCAAACCGGGTTCCATCTTCGGAAATATTGGACTCCATCACGATGAAGTCGAAGGTAACTTCGCAGAAGTAAGTGAAAATGCATTTGTATGCACATTCCCCGAAAACTTCTTCGTACAGCTACTTAAGAAAAGGCCGGACATCGCACAAAAGATGATTCGTATACTAGGTAAGCGGATTACAGAACGTGAAGCTCAACTTCGTTTTCTCTCCGCTCTTCATGCAAAAGACAGGATTCTTGCAACAGTGAAACTGCTCAATCAGAAGGATGAGAAGAGTATTCTTCCTCCGCTACTAAGGATGCCAACGCGAATAACACACGAAAAACTCGCATCCATGACAGGACTCACACGGGAAACAGTTACAAAACAATTAAAAGAGCTCTCTGAAGAGGGCATGATTTCCATAAATCGGAAACACATTCGCTTAAGTCCAAAGGGGCGAGAAACAGTAGAAACACTTGGATAATTTGATTTATAGTTGACTTATTTCCCGATTAGTTT
>CAYUBO010000112.1:0-4180 GCA_964443095.1 uncultured Candidatus Peribacteria bacterium
GAATATCCTTAGTACCAGATGCCATATCCACCGATGCCACCGCATGGAGAAATGCCGGAAAAACCGATGCCAACAGACGGAGAGGAAACCAATTACTAGTGCACATCCATCCCAACCAGAAGGTACATGAGTCCTATTCCTGCAACCATCATTACGAGCTGGATAACTGCACGATTGAGTTTTGTTTCTTTGTGTAACTCAGGGATTAGATCTGACCCTGCAATATAAAGGAAGTTTCCTGCAGTGAGAGGGATTAGAATGTGGCCGATATCTGGGAGCGCTCCACTTGAAATGATGATCGCTAGTGCTCCAATGATCGCAGTAACTGCGGAAAGGAAGTTGAAGAAGACCGCCTTCCCTCTCGAGTACCCACTGTGGAGCAGGATCGCGAAGTCTCCTATCTCCTGCGGAATTTCGTGGAGTGCAACTGCAGTTGTTGTTGCAATTCCTAGTGGGATACTTACAAGAAAGCTACCTGCAATCAACATGCCATCCACAAGGTTGTGCACAGAGTCACCGATCAACATTAGGGGGCCGACTGGATGCACGTGTCCGTCGCAATCGAGGTTGTGGCAGTGACGCCAGTGAATAATTTTTTCAATGATGAAAGAGATGATAATTCCCGCTAGAACGATCATGAGATCATTCGAAAGATGCACAGAGTGATCCGTAGCTAGTTCAGAATGCTCAAACATCTCCGGAAGCTTATGCAAAAAGACGTCTCCCAGTAGCGCACCTGTTGAGAAGCTCACGAAGCACAGAAGGCACTTGCGGATAATCTTCTCTTGCAGTGAGAAAAGAACGACTCCAATGAGCGAGATTAGGCTCACAAGAATGACGCTCCCGAGAATGAGTATGATGTTCTGCATGAATTGATGATAGGAGTGACCGTGTTCTGATGCAATCCTAGGGGCCATTGGAATCTTAGGGATCTTTGGGATCCTTTCTGCGGCTCTATCATTGCCCCCACCCCCCTCCCTCGCTACAGTTACAGCAATGAGAGACCCCCTCTCCTACCACAGGGACGGCAAGCCGGGAAAGCTGGAAATCCGCGCTACAAAGCCACTGGAGACACAGGAAGATCTTTCGCTTGCTTACACTCCGGGAGTTGCCGAGCCTGTACTGCACATTGCTCAGGACGAGGAAAAAGCATACGAGTTCACCAACAAAGGAAATTGCGTCGCGATTGTCTGTGACGGCACTGCGATACTTGGCCTTGGAGATCAGGGTGCACTTGCCAGCAAACCGGTGATGGAAGGAAAGGCTGTGCTATTCAAAAAGTTTGCTGACATTGATGCGATCGACATTGAAATGAAAAGCGGAGATCCCGATGCGATTATCGATGCAGTGGAACTCATGGAACCGACTTTTGGAGGAATCAATCTAGAAGATGTTTCGGCTCCGCATTGTTTCTACATAGAAGAAGAACTAAAGAAGAGGATGAAGATACCGGTGTTTCACGATGACCAGCATGGAACTGCAATTGTAACTTCTGCAGGACTTATGAATGCGCTTAAGTTGCAGGGAAAGGAACTGCAAAAGGTGAAAATTGTGATTAATGGTGCAGGAGCAGCAGGTATCGCAATCGCTAAGTTCTTACGAACACTTGGTGTTCCCAAAGAGCATTTAATTCTTTGTGATTCGCAAGGTGTTATTCATGAAGGGAGAGACCATCACATGAATCCTTACAAAGAAATATTCGCAGTGGATACGAAAGGAAGAACTCTCGAAGAAGTTATGGTTGATGCCGATGTATTTATTGGTGTATCGCGTTCTAACTGCGTTACCAAAGAAATGATCCGCAGCATGGCTAAGAAACCTGTTGTGTTTGCAATGGCGAACCCCGCACCGGAAATTTCGTATGATGATGCAACTATGGAACGCGGTGATTTGATTATGGCAACGGGCAGAAGTGACCTTCCGAATCAGGTAAATAACATTCTCGGTTTCCCATTCATTTTCCGTGGTGCGCTGGATACAAGGTCAACGGATATTAATGACGCAATGAAAACCGCGGCATCTTACGCGCTTGCTGATCTCGCACAGAAGGAAGTTCCTCAGGAAGTTCTGGACGCGTACGAGTGTGAAGATCTCTCATTCGGACCGGAGTACATTCTCCCTAAGCCATTGGATCCAAGATTGATGGAAGTAATCGCTCCTGCGGTTGCTCAGGCTGCAAAAGAAAGTGGCGTGGCGCAGAAGGAGCTTAATATTGATCAGTACAGAGAAGATCTCGCACTTCGTCGATCTCAGCAACAGAAAGCAGAAATCCACTCCCATGCAGCATAAGGATTTGCTATCCTTGTATCCCATGCCAACAGTAAGCACAAGTTCAGAAGAATCCGTATCGGTGGAATCATCTGATCCTCTTATTGTGTGCTTTGGCGGTGATGCTCCGGCAGTAATTGCGAACAAAGATCTCCACGGTGGTAAAGGTGCAAGCCTTATTACGATGACATCTCTGGGGCTTCGCGTTCCACCGGGATTTATACTGACTACGGCCGCTTACCGGTTGCATTCCAAAGAACCAAATCATTTTAAAGATGAAATTTGGAACGATGTTCAGAAATCCATAGAGCACATTGAACGGACGCTCGGTAAAAAATTCGGAGAAGGCGGAGATCCACTCCTAGTTTCTGTGAGAAGCGGTGCACCTGTTAGCATGCCGGGAATGATGGATACGATTTTGAATCTGGGACTTTGCTCAAATAACATCGAGCTTGTTGCACTTGAACAGGGAGAGTTTTTCGCTTGGAGCAGTTACTTGAGGCTTATCTCACAGATCACAAAACTGACCGTTGATCTTGATATAAAAGTTGATGCTGAGCTCATCGATATTCTTGATATGAGTAAAGCCCCAATCGGAAATAAGGCAAAGGAAAGATGTATCAAGTCACTCGCTCTCCTCGCCAAACGAGGCTCTCCATTCCCGCAGGACCCATGGCAGCAGTTACGATCAGCCATTCGTGCTGTGTTTTCTTCGTGGAACAATGAACGCGCAAAGGTATACAGAAAGTTGCAGAATATTCCCGAAACTCTCGGAACAGCATGCTCTGTGCAGGCAATGATTTTTGGAAACAGGAATGAAAAGTCTGGAACGGGAGTCTGCTTCTCGAGGGATCCATCGACCGGTAAACCGGGATTAGTCGGCGAGTACCTTGTGATGGGACAGGGGGAGGATGTTGTTGCAGGGATTCGAACTCCGGCGCCTCTGGAAGCCATAAAAGCAGATACTAATGACCTGAAAGAGAAATCACTTGATGTCGTTCTTCCTGATCGCTTTGAGGAACTCAAGAAGACTGTTGCGATGCTGGAAGAGAAGCTTCATGACATATTGGATATTGAATTTACAATCGAAAACGGAACGCTTTATTTCCTACAATGTAGAAGTGCGAAGCGAAGTGCGAAGTCCGCGCTAAAAAGTGCACTGGATTTTCTGGGCGATCAACGGATCACACAAGAGGAAGCATTGAAAAGGATTGAGCCGCAACATATTGCTTCTATGCTGCAGCCAAGTTTTGATAAGGAGGCAGTTGAAAGAGCTCACGTGGAAGGAGATTTTCTTGCAAGAGGACTCCCCGCAGGACCGGGTGCCGCTATAGGAAAGATCTGTTTTGATGAAGCGGATGCGCCAAACGAATCATGGATACTCGTTCGCCACGAAACCTGTCCGGATGATGTTCCGAGCATGGTAAACGCATCAGGAGTGCTGACTGTTCACGGTGGAATGAGTTCGCACGCAGCTCTTGTTGCTAGACAACTCGGCATTGTGTGCATTGTTGGCTGTGAAGACCTTCAGATTAGTGGAGGATCTCTCACAATCGATGGCCAAACTCTAAATGAAGGTGACGTGATCTCGATTAACGGATCGACCGGTGAAGTGTTCCGTGGATCTCTTCCTATGGAAAAAAGTACACAGAGCACAGATCTTATTGATCGCATTCTTGATGTTTCTGATGGCCATAGAAGGCTTGCTGTACGGGCAAATGCGGACACCGGAGAGCAAGCGGAAGTTGCACGGAAGTTTGGTGCAAAAGGAATTGGGCTCGCACGAACAGAGCACATGTTTTTCGGAAACCGCTTGCCGCTTATCCAGAAATTGATCATTGCAAAAAATGGAGATAAAAGAGTAGAAGCACTGGAGGAACTAAAGAAGCTTCAGCAAAAATTTCAGGAAATA
>CAYUBO010000113.1:0-1776 GCA_964443095.1 uncultured Candidatus Peribacteria bacterium
GTACGATTGATGACCCGCGGTGGGAAAACACAAGAGAATGGACTATTTCACTTTCTCAACAGGGAGTAATTGTTCTGCCGGATATGAATTCCGAACCGGGACAAATTGATACTGATGAAATTGTCTTCTACTGCAGAGAAACATTGGGGTACGACCTTACAGGCAACAGGCACTCATACATGTTCAGTGGAAATCGTGGTGACACGATTGAAGAGGTATCCAGGATTGCGCTTCAGTATTTGGAGGGATCAACAAAAGTCCTGATGTACGTGGATCCGAATCAACCATGGTCAGGAGTAATCATCGCTTTTAGCGATCCACAGGAAAAAATGGACGAAGGTTATGATGTCGGTGAGATAGTTGAGGATTTGTCTGAAGCACTAGATTTGGACTCAAGAGAGAATATTGCTATCTGCACATCCCCCCCTCCCGATGATCGATGGGAGAAGGTTCATCATCCCAAATTTAGTGTGCGATACTACCGACACATACATGAAGGTCGATTGGATGATGATAAATTAGAACACTTGCGCACATTTCTCCGCAACCAACAATCAAACATACACATTCATCTGCACGTTGAAAGAATGGAAGATGCGAATTCTGAGCTATCCGGAGTACGTGCACGCATTACTCCGTACATACTTCGCGGTTTTTAAGCAGCAGCCTTGAGTCCAACAAGTTCGAGATCTGCATCCACCATCATTTTTGCAAGTTCCGAGAGAGTAGTCTTCGGTTCCCATCCGAGTTTCTCACGTGCCTTTGTCGGATCTCCAACAAGTAGGTCTACCTCCGCAGGACGATAGTAGTGTTCATCGATCGCAACGATTGTCTTGCCTGTCTTTTTGTCGATGTAACGTTCTTCCATTCCTTCTCCTTCTTTCTCGTAACTAATCTTTGCATGTCCGAGGCAGAGTTCAAGAAACTCTCTTACTGTTGCCTTGTCTCCTGTTGCAAGCACAAAATCTTCCGGCTCTTCCTGCTGAAGCATAAGCCACATGCCTTCTGCGTACTCTTTTGCGTATCCCCAGTCACGTTCTGCATCCAGATTTCCAAGATACAAACATTCCTGTTTGCCAGCGAGAATGTTTGCAAGGCTTAATGATATTTTTCTAGTAACGAAGTTCTCTCCACGACGAGGTGACTCGTGATTGAATAGGATCCCGTTCACTGCAAACATTCCATATCCCTCACGATAGTTACGCGTGAGATAAAACGCATATGCCTTTGCACATCCATACGGGCTTCGAGGATAAAAAGGAGTCTCTTCGTTCTGAGTTTTCTCAAGTGCCTTTCCATAAAGTTCACTGCTGCTTGCCTGATAGAACTTTGCAGGAAGCTTGCTTGTGCGAAGCGCTTCTAAGAGACGTGTTGTCCCAAGTCCTGTGATGTCTCCTGTGTACTCAGGAATATCGAAACTGATTTTCACATGACTCTGCGCAGCAAGGTTGTAGATCTCATCCGGCTCCACCTCACTAAGGATACGAATGAGAGAATTGGAATCTCCAAGATCTCCGTAATGTAATTCAATCTTCGCATCGGGGTGATATACATCTGAGAAGAGATGATCAATGCGGCCGCGATTGAACGTCGAAGAACGCCTGACAATTCCATGTACTTCATATCCCTTCTCCAGAAGAATCTCTGCGAGGTAGGAACCATCCTGACCCGTAATACCGGTGATGAGAGCGGTTTTTGGCACGGGGGTAGTGTAGTTATGAAGACAGTACTGCAAAAGCTTTTCGTTAAGAGAATAATAGAGATTAGAATAACAGA
>CAYUBO010000113.1:1786-3761 GCA_964443095.1 uncultured Candidatus Peribacteria bacterium
TATAATTAGCCCTATTATTCAATTACTCTCCTATTCTAATATTCTATTGCTCTATCGAAATGATCGATTCTTCATCTGCCTGGAAATTAGTACTATTCTCAAGGAATAGTGCCTTAATAACGGCAACAGACGGTGCAGAGAATACCGGCGAAATGTTCCTCGCTTCTATGCCAACTTCATTATCTTCGAGAGTCAGATGATCTGCTTTCACGTGCGCATCATCATATACACCAAGTCCGACTTTGCAGCGCTTGAGTGACACATTCGAGAGAAGAGGTGCTGCCCGTTCTGAGACTCTCAAACAAGTCCCACCACCTTTAAACACTTCGGTATTTTCAATCGCAATTGGGGACCACGAGACTTTCATTCCATCATTTCTATGATCCAATATTGATGTGTTACTGATGCTTCCAGCAGGTACAAATTCGACTCGCATACCCTCACCATTGTTTTCAATGTGCGTGTTGTTCACGTCTATGTACGCCTCTCGAAGGCTGAGCGCTGTAGTAGTAACAGCATCTGTAAAAAGGCTGCCTGTGATGGTAACGGGGCTATTGTGGAACGCCACCATCGCATTTGGATTAATATGCAGTCCTCGTGATTCTCCTCCTCCGGAAAATTCCGTGTTACGAATTCGGCTGTGCCCCTGAGCATTAAACACAATGAAGCTTCCCCATGGCCCGTTCCAGTCTGCACGGACAATTTTTACAGGATATCTTTCCGTCCCCTCAGTGATTACTGGGCTATACGAAACAATCGATGCACCGCTTCCCATCCAGAGAATGCTTCCCTTAGCGATGTGAACTTCCAGCCCCTCAGGAATAATCAGGTTTTCATCAAACCTTCCTACGCCAACAAAACGGATATTCTTCTCCCCATCTTTCTTAAAGTATCTGTGTTTCTTTAAGAAGGCATCACGGTCAACAGTTGCTTCATCAATCGATTTCATTGCTTCTTCCCATGTTACTTTCTGCGTGATAGCTGCAGGCTTGTTGGTAACTGCACTGGCAACTCGTGTTTTTAGTGGGAGGTGTGCGACGTCAATAGTCCCATTTCCGGATGTTCGCACGACGAAGAATCGATGGCGCACGTGTGGATCTCCTGCAGTTCCCGGCCAAAGGTATTTATCCGGTTCAATTACATACGGCACTAATCCACCTGTGCCTCTCGCAATATCCTTAGTGATTTCAACCTCAGTATCTGCATCATCAAACTCTCCGCTTCCATCATCGCGATACAATTTTATCTTTGGCTTTTCAGTTATATCAATTTCCTGAAGCCTGAGAGCAACAGGGCTCTGTACCGTGAAGTCCAATGTAAGCAAAACCGACTTCCCGTAAGAAGGAACATTCAAATTGGGACGTTGTAACACTGTAACTTGGGCCGCTGAGAGCTGTGACGTAAGGAGATCTAGGTTATCGGTAACCTGTTTGATGATCTGATCCAACTCACGGCTGAGTTGACGATTGGTAATTCCTTTTCGAACATCCTGAAACGCCGCGTGCTCCATTGCTTTACGAAGAACCTGTGCTATTTCGAAGTCATTACTTCTTTGATCTGGATTATTGACGTATTCCCATAGGAACTGATGCACTTTCAAGCGCCAGTCAGGATCAAAATGAAGTAGATTGAGAATTCCTCCGGGGGCATCAAGCAAAGATACGTTTGATCCCAATGGTGAAAACCACAGGAACGGTTCAAATTTTCCTCCATCCGCATCAAATACCGTACGAAGTTCCGCTCCGCTCTGGCTCACATTCACACCGGAGATATCCATGAGTGCGGAGAGGCGGATTAGTTGATCAAGATCATATGATGATGCGAACTTGGTGCGATCTTCTGGAGATAGTTTTGCTGAAACTCCGGCAAATGGAATGGCACGCCCCTCCTGTGCATCGGGATCTCTGCCGTTTTTAATCATAAACTCATCACTCCATCCTTCCGTAGCAAGATATAGGAAAGGTGTACTTCCGTT
>CAYUBO010000113.1:3771-4056 GCA_964443095.1 uncultured Candidatus Peribacteria bacterium
CTGCACAAATTCTATAGGACGGAATGGTATCTGGAGTTTCTCAGCACGATTCAAGCCAAGAGCCAACGCAAACCATCCGTTCTTTTCCGGAAGAAGAAGTTCCATCGTGCGCATTCCCTGAAAAAGATCATCCCCCTGGAATGTAAGCTCCATCTCTTTCTTGTCACCTTCTCCTATTACTGAAACAGCAATCGGATACTCTATTTCATCTGCAATAAATACTCCCGGCCCTTCTTCCCCATTTATATTAATTGCATATCTTGTCAGTGGTTTTGATGGGGCCTC
>CAYUBO010000114.1:0-4044 GCA_964443095.1 uncultured Candidatus Peribacteria bacterium
AGCAAAAAAGAAATCTGGTTTATGTGTTTGCATCGCAAGGCTTGAAAAAAGAAAGGGGATTGATGTTCTATTAAAGGCTTGGAGAAGAGTGAATGAAAGTAATACAAATGCGGAATTGATTATCGTAGGTGATGGAATCCTTAGAAGAAATGTTGATCGAAAGATCAACAGCCTCCGTGGAGCTAAAAGAATCCGATCACTACCCGAAGATGATTTAATCAAGCTGGTTCAACAAGCAGAAGTAATTATCTGTCCGTCTTATCTCGAAGGATTCGGACTCACTGCAGTTGAAGGAATGCTTGCGGGAACAGCGGTGATCGGAACGGATTGCGATGGGCTTCGATCACTCATTAACAACAGGAAAGACGGATTTCTGGTTCCAGCAGGTAATCCGGAAGCGTTGGCGGAGGCAATTGATCATGTTCTTAGAGAGAAGGATCTGAGGCGATCAATAATTGAAGAGGCTAAGAACAACGCCTGTAAGAGATTTGAGGAGGAGAGGGCGAGAGACGAGTTATACGCTGCAGTAAAGGCTTTATAGGACTATTGACAAATATACAAAAAATACTAGAATAATAGCTCATGGCTGAGCAAGAACCAATATTCGGGACAATTGAACGGGATGATTACCCAAAACACGCTTGTTATTCTCCGTTAATTTATCCTCTAAAACCAGGTGTACCGGTTCAGTTACCGGGAATTGTAGGTGAAGATGAGACTGGCAAATTAGTAGATGGAGGTGTGGAAGCTGAAACTGAATGTATTTTGGCTGAGGTTAAAAAGAGGCTGGAAGCAATAGGGCTTTCACTCAGGAATGTTATGCACGTAAGAGTAATGATTGATGCTCCTGTTACTGATGATGGTGTTGACGAAACCTCTGATACCTTCAAAGGAATGAATGTGGTGTATAACAGGGTTTTTGCAGAAAATGATCCTCCCGCAACAAGAGATACAGTTGGTGGATGTAAGTTACTGCATCGTGCAAAAGTAGAGATGATAGTTACTGCATGGAAGCCGTTTGAAGATTAATACAGTGATAATGCTATACTGCACAGCGCATGCAGTTTACAAACAAGATCAGCACGAAAAATCTGACCCGTATTTCATTCGGAGCAGTACTAGTATTGCTGCTTGTTAAGTTCTTGCTTCCTCTTTTCATATTTGATCTCCCTCTTGGGTACGACCCGGGGATTTATCGCTATCTGTTCGTGCGTCATGCACAGGGATTCCCTCCGTTTGTATTGGGTGACATAGATGCGTGGGCAACCGGACATCCCCTTGGACTTTTCTTCTTCACATCCATTCTGATCAAGATGGGAATTCCTGTTGATTGGTTTATGGGATGGATATGGAACTTGATGCCAGTTGCGCTTCTGCTAACGCTTGCATGGGCAACCTCAAAAACTCACGGAAAAAAATTCGGAATCATAATTCTGCTTGTTGGCCTGATATCAACACCGTACTACGACGGGTTCACCGGAATGTACTGGAAGACATATTTCTCACTTTTGTTTGTTGTTCTTACATTCGGTTTTCTGGATAGAAGATCATGGATCGCAGTGCCTATGGCGGTGATAGCACTTGCATCTCATCACCAGACCGGTCTTTTATTTGCCTTAGCACTTGGTACGCACTGGATTGTACTGGGAAGGAAGAACTACAAAGAGAAATGGTGGAAGAGAATAACAATTATCGGATTAGCATCATTTATAGTAGCTGCTGCAGTGTATGCACCCGTATGGAAAGAAGTGATTGCCGTTCATATCCCATACATGCTTACCAAGTGGGGAGATGAAAGTTTAGGCGGATCATTCCCGCCGGCGATCTTCTATCTTCGTACAAATGGCATACTTCTCGCACTCGGGATTTTAGGATTTGTTGTAAATGTCAGAAGAAATAGGAAGATGTGTTACTGGCATTACGCTGCACTGTGGGCTGCGGCGCTTGTGATTCTTAGGTTCTACTTCTACAGAAGGTTTTATCTCCATTTGGATTTCTTTTTGATTCCGTTTGCAGCTTACGGAATCACTGTTCTTTGGAAGAGTCTTCAGAGGAAGCTGGTACCGATAATTGTGTGTTTGCTTCTGGTTACTCAAGGCTACCTATCTATTGAAACGGCGAAAGTAAGAGTTCCGGATATCAGCTCTCTGGACTTTAAGGTTGTAAGTAATCTTGAGGAATTAGTTCCTGAAGATGCGTATGTAATAGCACTGGAAAACAGAACTGCAACGTGGATGCTTGGTTGGCTTCCAATGAACAAGGTTGCTGCTCCGGGACTTTTCAACCTTAACTGGGATTATGAAACATGGGAGAAATTCCTGTTAGGCTCAGAGAAAGATCGTTCACTGCTACTAAAAAAACTGAAAGGGCCTGTATATTTTGTGATAACTCCACTGCTCATTAATTACTACAAGGATCAGCTTCAAGGGTTTGTAGATGATCCTTGCATTGAGATTGTTCCAAATACGCCACTTCTTCGTTCACTTTGTTCAAAATGATCGAGTTCCTGCCGTCACGAGAGGTTGCGTTTGAACTTATGGGGTATTCGATTCACTGGTACGGAGTCATGTATCTGACTGCCTTTATATTGGCATTTATATTAATTCCAAGATTACAGAAGTATAGGCAGTTAGATCTCTCACGTGATGACATTGCACAGATTCTCTCGTGGGCTATTGTCGGCGTCATCGCAGGAGGAAGGTTAGGGTATGTACTTTTTTATCAGCCCATGTACTTTTTAAATAATCCCGCTGAGATTATTGCAGTATGGCATGGTGGCATGTCTTCACATGGTGGGTTTATTGGTGTTGCGATTGCGCTATTCTTTATCCTGAAAAAGAAGCAAGTGCCCATCCTTAGATTCGCTGATTCGGTTATGGTTCCTGTTGCAATTGGTTTGGCACTTGGCAGAGTAGGGAATTACATCAACCAGGAGATTATTGGAACAGTTACCTCTCTGCCTTGGGGAATTGAATTCGCGGGGATTGAGGGGATTCGCCATCCGGTGCAGCTGTATGCGGTAGGGAAAGATTTGCTTTTGGCTGCACTGTGTTACTGGTGTATCCGAAAGACGCGTACTCCAGGAAATGCGTTTTCGCTATTCTTGGTTGGATACGCAGTTCTCCGTTTTTCAGTTGAGTTTGTGCGCGTACAGGAGCATGAGTTAATACTGAACCTAACTCGTGGACAGCTACTCACTCTCCCCATCTTATTGGCGGGGTGCTATGTGTGGCTATACATCAGCCAGAGAAGGCGCCTTCTCCGATGATATTTTTGAGGAATGTCCTGCGGTGCAGTTCGCACGGTCCATGTTCACGCAGAGCGACGATGTGCTGAGGAGTTGCGTAACCTTTGTGCTGTTCAAATCCATACTTGGGGTATTGCTTCGCACACCGCATCATAATGTGATCCCGCATTACTTTTGCGACTATCGATGCTGCGGAAATGCATGGTTCCTTTTCATCACCATCAATAATTGAGCTGTGTGGATAGTCGAACCAGAACTTATCTCTTCCATCCACAAGTAGGTAGGTAGGTGTAATCTGTTTTTCAATATCGGTGAGAGCTTCGTGCATTGCCTGTTCTGTTGCTTCCAATATTCCTTGTCCATCGACAATGTCTGCTTCACCTATCCCAAATCCGTATGTACAGTGAAGTTGTATCCATGAAAAAGCTTCTTCACGTTGTTCGGGCGTTAAAACTTTGCTGTCTTTTATCAACGGATGACTTGAAAGCTCTTCTGTCATGAGGCACGCTGCAGCTACGACAGGGCCAGCGAGACAACCCCTCCCTGCCTCATCGATACCGATGATCACGGGTTTTTCCTTAGATGATGGGGGAAGAGCATCCATTGACAAAATGGTAAAATAGTGTAAATTATCACGGTTTGCTCATTCACACCATAGCACAATGTAAACCAATCATGTCCTGGTGCCTTTCGGCCCTGGAAGGATCCTTGGCCGGTGCCGGGATTTGTGTTGGTTTCCCCAAGGAAGGGGGTGTCTTATGTCTAGGCTAATGGAGTTTCTAGACAGTGAGGCCTTG
>CAYUBO010000115.1:0-4025 GCA_964443095.1 uncultured Candidatus Peribacteria bacterium
AAGAGGTACCACCACCGGATCACGTACCAGGAGATACAGGTAGTGGAAAGAAAGCTCCTCCGAATCCAAGTGGTGAGAAAGCAGGAGATAAGCCTCCGGCAGATATTCCTCCTCCAGCAGAACAGAAGGAAGAGACAGTGGAAGCTCCTCTTGTAAGAGCAGAGAAGATTGCTGCAGAACTAAGAGCTGAAGCAGCAGATTTGGAGGTCAAATTTACGACAGGTGAAATTGACCGAGGTCCTATTGATGATTTTGTTAATAGAGCACAAGGAGCAGAAGATCTTCTAATAAGTGAAGAACCAGATACAGCGGTTCACACACTTATACGAGCTGAATTTGATGGCGTTAAGAAAGACGTTCAGCACTTGCGGGAGATAGTGGCACGTGAGCCGGGACAAGAACCTGAAGGTCCTGCAAAGGATGTAGAGCAGGTACCTGAAACAGGGAAAGAAGAAGTAAGTCTCGAAGGTCTTGGTCTTGCACTTGCAACAGCGGAAGTAGATGCGGAAGGAAAGAAAGTAATTAAGAGAGCTATCCGCAATGGAAACATTTGGCTAAGAGGTGCTGTGGAGTCTGAGTTCAAGAGTGACAGAGTAATGGCATGGGTTCACATAGAACTTAAGGAGCCACAGACAGAAATTGGACGCACACTCTACATGGGTGAGTCCGGAGAGGTTGCTCCAACTTGGGGTAAGAATCTTGTTTCTTTCCTAGAACAGGCACTTGAGAAGGACCGTGAAATCAAGATTGAGCAGCTCAAGGCAAACATGCCACAGCGTGTTGAACCGGGAACCTCAGGAAAGATTGAAGGACTTGAGCATTTCAAGTTCTCTATTCTAAGATCGGGGAGCGAAAAAGCTTCTGAGATAGTAACAGACAAATTCGGATCAACTGACGGGTCAAATATCTATGCCGATGGTCGTTACGAATTCCCTGACACCGCTGTTGGTTCGTACACATTCAAGGTTAAAGGAGTGGGCGACTTCGAAGTCTTTGTTGAGAGATCAATAAGAGGAATGCGTAAGAAACTTGATATGGGCACCAAAGGTCAGCTTACAAAGCTGAAGGGAATTCCATTCTCAGTATCTGTGGATGGAGGGCCTGCTCAGAAGGTTGATGCAATGGTAAGTTTTGTAAATAGTTTGAATATTGGTCCGGATGGAGTTTATGAAATAGATGCAGCAGTGGAGAAGCAGTATACAGATTCAGAGTTCAAGATTATTACGGAAGGTGGCCAGGAACATACGATTACAATCAATGCTCCAGAAGCACCACCACCGGATCCAAATGATCCTGAAACCCTAAAGACAGCTACAGATGAAGCACAGAAGACTGTTGATGACTTGGGTATGGTTCTTGAAGTAGGAAGTGATGTAGTTCGCGAGGATTACTTCGAAGCTGTTAAGGTGTTGCGAGAAGCTGCAATGACTGAGTCCGATGCATTTATTACTAGAGAAGAGTTCCCAGGATCAAGTACGAACGATCCGCGCAGTGTAGAGCTACGTGGGAAAATTGGTTGGTGCGACGAACTCATCAATCAGATTGAAAGTGAGTATCAAGCTGAAGCTAAAGCAATCGTTGAAGGCTTAACAGTTAAAATTGGGCGAAGAGAGAAGCCATTCACTGAAGTGTACCCGCTGAAGAGAATTCAGATTCGAAAAGGACAAGTGGAGAAATTCCTCAAGCCTGTAAGAATCGCACTCGGAAAAGCAAAGAATGCAATAAAGAATCCACATGTTAAGAAAATAGTCGAAGACATGTATAAGGAAGTTCTCGATCTGGAGAGAAGGCTTCACCCAGACAAGGTTCTAGATTCAGTACAGAAGAGTTACAACAGGAAGATACAGGTTATTAGAGATCGTATACTTCGTGATCAGGTTGCACCTTCAGTTGAGAGGCAAATGTTTACAGATTCACAAAATCCGGTATTAGAAATTGGTGAACTGGATATAAATATTGGAAAGCTTCAGACGATGGTAGGCAGGCAGCTTGGCACTCAGCCAAAACTACCCGAAGACTTTACAAAACCAAGAGGTAAGAGGCCGGGTAATGACTTTGATTTCCAAATGCAAACTCTCGAGAACAGATTCAATATTGATCTGGATGATGTTCAGGTCGATGTGATGAATAGTCAATCAGGTAGGACTTTCTATCTTCGCATTGAAGATGGAAAGATTATTGCCTCCTTGGATAAACGTATTCCTCCTGGGCCTGAAGGAATAGTTGAGCAGCAAGGATTGCCTATTCCGGATGACAGCCAAGAACATACCGAATGGAGCCATGAAGGTAGCCGTGAAGGATCAGATCATCCTGCACTCGTCAGTGCAAAAGAGGCTGCCTCTGAATTGGAAGGCAGAGCATGGGCAGAAGGCGGAGGAATGGATGCTGATTCCGTAGAAGCATTCACACAGGAAGTAGAATCAGCAAAGAATGAAGCATTTGATGCTGCAGGTGGGGATGCAGTACTTGAAGATTTAGTTCTGGAACAATTTAAAAAAGTTGATGAACATGTGAGAGGTTTTAGAAGCAGTGTTCTTGGTGAAGGACCGCAAGTTGCACCTCCTCCGGTTGTACCTGACCCAGTTGTACCTGACCCGGTTGTACCTGACCCGGTAGATCCAGCACCACCTCCGGTAGACCCACCACCTCAGTTTGACCCAGCTGATCTACCAGATGACTCAGATGATGAAACTGGGTTACCACCAATGAGTGGTGACGTCTTTGTATAGGATTTAATTTAACCGCAGTCTCGCAGAGCGGGGCTGCGGTTTTTGTTTGTTGATGGTTCTGTTTTTTTATAATCAGGTAATTGCGCAATCACCTGATTATATATTTTAGTTTCTCAGTGGGGGATCATTAGCTTTAGGTAAAGCTCAGGATGACGAGTTTTATTTCTTATTACGTTTTCTATACAGAATTTCGTACCTCTTTTTCTTGATTCCTTAAGGGATATCCTTATAATACCTGCAACATTTCCGGAGTGATCCCGCTGATTAAGACGATCAGGGCAGGGATGCTGCGGAGTTTCTATATGCCAATACCTTCATTATCATGCCCCCACCATCATCCAAGAAATCAGCAGCAACGGACTCATTTGACGCCGTTGCTCTCTCAGTCGCCAGCCCGGAAGATGTTCTGGCCTGGTCCCGTGGAGAAATAACCAAACCAGAGACTATCAACTACCGCACACAGCGTGCGGAGCCGGATGGGCTTTTCTGTGAACGTATCTTCGGACCTACAAAAAACTTCCAGTGTTTCTGTGGAAAGTATAAGGGGGTGCGTTATGCAGGAGTCGTTTGTGAGAAGTGTGGTGTGGAGGTCACTAGAAGCATCGTTCGTCGTGAACGAATGGGGCACATAAACCTTGCTGTTCCAGTTACGCATATCTGGTTCCTCAGGTCATCTCCATCCCGAATCGGGCTTCTTCTGGATCTCCCAATTAAAACGCTTGAGCAGATCGTCTACTTCGCAGCGTACATAGTCATCTCTGTTGATGAGGATCAAAAGGCAATATCTGAGAAGGAGTTAACAGACACTATGGATCAGAGGAAGAAGCAGGTTAAGCGTGAGTTCGATGAGGCAAAGAAGCAGTTGCAGGAGAGCAAGGCAACTCGCGATCAGATAGATGCATTTGATAAGGAATATGCGGATAAGCTTGAGACTCTTAAGGTGAATCACAAAGAAGCAATGGATGATCTTAAAGATCTTGCAATTGGAAGCGTTCTTTCTGAGCTTAAGTTCCGTGAAATGAACATGAAGTTCGGACACGTATTCCGTGCAGGTACAGGAGCAGAGGCTCTTCAGGAAATCATCAGGAACATCAACCTAACTTCGATGTTTGAGCATCTTCAGAATGAGAGGAGCCAGAGTAGTGGTCAGAAGCTCAAGAAGATCATGAAGCGAATCAAACTTGTGAGCTCTCTGGAGAAAGCCGGGATCAGGCCGGAGTGGATGGTGCTACAACGGCTTCAGGTTATTCCACCGGACCTTCGTCCTATGGTGCAGCTTGATGGTGGAAGATATGC
>CAYUBO010000116.1:0-4014 GCA_964443095.1 uncultured Candidatus Peribacteria bacterium
CGTCCCGGCGCACAAATTTTTGTTTCCGGTCGTCTGCAAACAGACAGCTGGGAAGATGAACAGTCAGGTGAAAAGAGATCCAAAACCAAGATTGTTGCCTTGGATATGATTTTGCTTGATCCGAAAGACGGTCAATTACCGACACCGGACAACGCAGAGAATGTAACAAGCGTTGTAAACCGTGCGGACGTTGTTGGAAACGTCACACGAGATCCGGAAATGCGAACTACTACCAGTGGGCAGCAAGTTCTTACACTCGGTGTTGCAACAAATGAGCGTTGGAAGGACAAATCATCCGGAGAAGACCGTGAGCGTACGGAATTCCATAATGTTGTTATTTGGGGAGAGCTCGCAGACGAGGTTTCCCGCACCCTAAAGAAAGGAAACCGTGTGTATGCTTCCGGTCGCGTTCAAACACGCAGCTGGGAAACACAATCCGGTGCAAAGCGCACGACAACTGAGATCATTGCAGATCAAATTTCACTTCTTGGCATTAAAAATGCAGCTGCAGAGGAGTCAGTCCGAAGCAGTTCCACATTTGATAAGTCAACGGCTCCCGTAAGTGGGGGGTCTTCGGAAGAAAAACCGGTGACTGTTCCCGAAGTGGAATACAAGTCAGAAATTAAAGCGGAAGATCTTCCGTTCTGATCAATATCAGATCATTAATTACCGTAGTCCCGCAGATGTGGGGCTACGGTTTTATTTTATTTAAAATTCCACTATTACGTTTGACTCAATGAGTACACAAGCTACCATTGACTTATGGGTAATATTGAGGATAACAGCAGTAGAAAAGATGACAATGAATCGCGCGAAAACGATGCCAAAATCACAAGATTCAACCTCTTTCTATCGGAAGAGGCGTACAAGAGTATGCAGGTAATCTGCTCAATCTGTGGATTCGCGTCGATCGCCGAGGGGCTTCAGATAGTACTGCAATACTACGTACAGAAGGGTCAGCAGGATGAGAAGCCGGATCTTCAGGCGTTCCTTCGAGAGCATGCAGATCCGCTCGGGCGTGGCTCATGGCAGGAAGGATACGAGTTTAACGATGATGGGGTGTATGAGGATGATTGGTCTGCCCTACTTGAGGATATGGGACTTGTTGATTCTGATGATAATGCTGATCAACAAGATGAGCTTGTAGAGGTGCAAGTAACAGTTGATTCAAATGAAGAACCACAGCTTGCTCAATTCATGAAAGATCTGGAAGCACGATACGAACTATCTGCAACAGCGGTGGATGCGATAGAACTCCTTGAGCGTGTAGTTGCCGGTCAGCGAAGAGGGCTCGCCCCATGCTTAGTTGATTCAAAAACAGGAGAGGTAACACAAATATCGGTTTAGGTTTTAGTTTGATTAAAATTCCACCGATCCATCCTCATTTACAAACCGCATCTCTACTTCCAGCTCTTCAGGGACCTCATTTTGGATCTTCTCCACTGTTTTCTTGGCATCTTCGAAGCTCGCATCCCCGGTATTCAGCAGAAAATTCGCGTGCTTCTCTGAAATCTGCATATCCCCGATTTTGGCTCCACGAAGCCCTTTTTTGTCAATCAGTTTCCAGGCGGGAGTGTCACCTGCTGCCTTAAAACACGATCCGGATGTTTTTCTGTGAGGCTGAGTTTCCAATCTCTTCTTAAGAAGATTATCAACTTCAGTTTTAATCTTTTCCGGATCTCCTGAAGGAACGCTCAGTGTCACTTCCCAAATAATAGGGAGTAGGGAGTGGGGAGTAGGGAGTTGGTCTTTGAATTCACTTTCACGGTAGCTAAAATTGCATCCACTATTATCATAAGTTTTCCAATCTCCATCCACAAAAGCGGTCACACTTTCGGTGAAGCTATCGATCCACTTTCCCTGTGGCCCCTGTCCTGCGTTTCCGAAAATTGCACCGCCAACACTCCCGGGGATTCCGGTTAACACAGAAAGATCCAATCCAACTTCTGCAAGTTCGTTCACAAGTGATGCAAGAGGCTTGCCGGACTTCACTGTCACCTTATTTCCATCAATATTCACGTCATCAGATTTGATCCTCATCACAACAGCTTCAATCATCCCGTCGGCAAAGATCGTATTGGAGCCTCCGCCCAGAATTATCAGAGGAAAATCGTTCTCTTCAGCAAATTTGATTGCTTTCTCAATATCATCCTTCGATTCAGGTTCACAGTAGTACTGCGCAGTGCCACCAATGCGCATAGTAGTTTTACCCTTTAGAGAGATTCCTTCCTGAAACTCCATAATTATTTTTTGGAGACCAATCCTGCTATTTTTTCCATCTTGTCCGCAAGCCTTTGTGATTGGTTCTTCTTTTGGGTTCTCCCGAGGACGTGAGTAAGAAGTGCAAGAACCACAAGTACAACTCCAATAATCAAATACTCTTTTTGGCTCAGTGTTACTCCCACTGTTACAAGCACAAGCTGGGCGATTGCCATCGCAAAGATCCCAACAAGAACTCCAACACCGAGTGTTACGAGAATTACTTGTGACCGATTCTCCTGTGAGTCTTCTTTTGAGCTGGCAAGATCAGTCAAGAGTTCACTACCGATAATTATCGGTTCGTCTCCCCACTTTTTAAACAGATCCATAACTTTCCTTTGGAGGATAAGTTGCACAAATGTCTTGAAGGGGACAGTTGTTTTACCGGCGATCACGGCTTTCCCGTGCTCGTTCTTGGTTTCGACTTCTAAATCGTGGTGGTTTCCCATAGTGGGTACAGTGTAAGGATTAGAATGATCTTTTGCTAGGCACACGACTTTTTCGCTTCAGTAAGCCGTTTTAAGGATGCTTCTTTTCCAATAACTGCCGCAACTTCGAAAGCTCCGGGGCTATAAGCGAGACCTGTGAGGGTAGCGCGGAGTGGCCAGAGCACCTGTCCCTTCTTCCATCCCTTCTTGTCAACGAGGGCGAACAATACCTCTTTCAGATTCTCCTCTGACCAGTCGTCAATGTTTTCCATGGTCTCGATCAATGCATCCATAATCGCTGGAAGGTCATCCTTTGTAACTTTTTGCTTCTCATTTATCAGAAGATCAAAATCAACCTTCGGCTCTTCATAGAAGAAGCTAAGCATTTCCGGTGCCTCAGGGAAGAATGTGATCCGCTCCTGTATCAATGATGCTTTTTTTACAAAATCCGGATCATTTTCTGCATCTGCATACTTTTCTGAAACGAATGGTCGTATCTTTTCTGCAAAAGCATCCGGTTCAATCTTCCTTATCCACTGTCCTTGCAACCAATCAAGCTTCTCGCAGTCGAAAATGGCTCCACCCTTCTGCACTCGATCAAGACTAAATACATCAATCAATTCATCAAGTGTAAAAAGCTCCTGTGTTCCACCCGGATTCCATCCAAGTAGCGCAAGAAAGTTCAAAAGTGTCTCAGGCAGGTATCCTTTCTTTATATATTCTTCAGCTGAAACGTCGCACTGCCGCTTGCTCAGCTTAGATTTATCCTTATTAAGAAGAAGAGGAACGTGTGCATAGCGTGGTGCATTCCATCCTAAGAATTCATAGAGCAGTAGATGCTTTGGAGTCGAACTCAGCCATTCTTCGCCGCGTATTACAAGAGAGATATCCATCAAATGGTCATCCACAACGTGTGCTAGGTGATAAGTTGGGAAGCCATCACTCTTCATTAGCACCTGATCATCAATTTCCAGTCCGTGGAATTCAACTGTGCCACGAATATCATCAGTAAACCTCACAACATTCCCCTCAGGAATCTGCATCCGAATCACATATGGAGTTTTATCATCCAACAACTTCTTTGTTTCATCTTCTGAGAGAGTCAGAGAATTGCGCATCCGCATTCGTACAGAAGAATCATACTTAGGTGCAAAGCTCCCGGCGGACTTCATCTCACTTCGCATGCTCTCGAGCTCTTCAACGGTATCAAACGCGTAGTACGCGTGACCGGATTCAATCAATTTTTCTGCATGCTCACGATACAACTCCAGTCTTTCCGATTGTATGTAAGGTCCGCTTCCTCCATCCTGAGTTACTCGATCATCCT
>CAYUBO010000117.1:0-3983 GCA_964443095.1 uncultured Candidatus Peribacteria bacterium
ACATTCTTTTGCTCATCTTCACTTGCAACAAATTCCTGAACATGTGATGCAATCTTTTTGCCATCCTTTTGTAGATGAGCACCCAATATTTTTGCAACTTCCTCAGCATCTTTTGCATTCGTAAGCTTATCCCTAAGCTTCTTATTACTAATCAAATATCCAGCCATTGTCCCACCAAGAGTGCCGATAAGTAGTGAAATCTTGCGCATGTCCATATTGTACGAAAAGTAGTGATGTAAAGCGAGTTCTAATTAGTACGCTTTCGCGTAGAGAGCCATTTGTTTAGCTTCCTCACCGGAAACAATATCCTTTTTCCCATCTGCCATAGAGGCATTTTCTCCTAGAAGACGGATGGTAGCCTTGGTCTTCTCCTGCACAACCTCCGCACTCTTGAGCGTCTCGTCCCAAGGTGCCCATACAAAACCTCCTTCCCCTTCCATAATGCTGATCAGTTCATCTAATGACTCAGTGGAATGAGTGTGGGATTCCATATAATTTTTCGCCTGATCAAACAGTGACATCTGGATGGCATCAAGGACTGAACTTATGTGACTTGCATTACATTTTTTCAGCTTGACTGAATTCTTCTCTCCAGTGTCACGACGAACGAGGGTGGCCTGCTTATCTTTTAGATCTTTTGGACCTATCTCAATGCGAAGTGGTACCCCTTTCACCTCCCACTCATTGAATTTGAATCCCGGGGATTTTTCATCGCGATCATCAAGCTCGCTGCGAATACTACCTAGAGATTCTTTCAGAGAATTGCATGCTTTCAGAACTGCATCACGTTCGCTATCTGTTTTGTAAATCGGAACAATTACTACCTGTACCGGAGCAACCCGTGGCGGCAGACGAAGTCCTTTTTCATCTCCATGTACAACAATAAGGCTCCCGATCTGCCTTGTTGAGAGTCCCCAACTTGTCATCCACGGACGTTGTGCAATCCCTCCTTCATCTAAGAAGGACACATCATATGCTTCGGAGAATCCTTGCCCAAGATTATGTGAAGTTCCTGCCTGAATGGCTTTGCCATCCCGTGCCAGAGCTTCTGTGCTTAGTGTATATAGCGCTCCCGCGAACTTCTCATGTTCAGGCTTCTTACCTGTCATTACGGGAAGCGCGAGAAGTTCTTCATCAAAGTCTGCGTACATTTTGAGTGCGGCACTAACCATCTCATCTGCACCTTCTTTTGTGGCATGCGCAGTATGACCCTCCTGCCATAGGAACTCGAGCGTTCGTAGGAATGGGCGAGTGCGCATCTCCCATCGGACAACATTTGCCCATTGGTTGATTTTCAGTGGAAGATCACGGTGTGACTCAATCCACTTTGCAAAAGTAGTGTAGATAATTGTTTCACTAGTCGGACGAATATATAACTTCTCTTTGAGCTCCTTCCCTCCCCCATGAGTAACAACAGCACATTCTGGTGCGAATCCTTCTACATGCGCTTCTTCCTTCGCAATAACTGACTCGGGGATAAATAGAGGAAAGTAGGCATTTTGCACACCAAGTTCTTTTATCCGACGATTCAGATCCTGCTGCATAGCCTCCCAAATCGCATAGCCGTACGGCTTGAATACGATGCATCCTCTTACTTCAGCATATTCTGCGAGATCTGCTTGCTCGATTACATCGAGATACCATTGCGGGAAATCCGTTCGTTGATCAGCAATACGCGTCATCTGACATAGCCTACAAGTTCTGAGCTCCTATCTACAAGCTAATACATCATTTTCGTGCCGTAGCTGACCTTTACTTTTTTGCCAGCAGGAACGGGGACATCTATCTCGAATGTATTAGCATCCTCCTTTCGGACATTCGGATGAGTTACCTCTGCACTTCTTCCCCAAAGAGTTTCGACAATGGTCACAACTATGTCTTCATCCTTGCTATTTAGAATCTCCACCTGAACTTGTTGGGTTTCTCCACCTCTCCCGACAATACTTGTGATAGGACGATTATCCATAACCTTTCTCTCCGCAGTGATGTCGAATGAGAGACCAAGGAAAACATCAAAGTCATCATCCTTTGGTGTGTGGTCAATACGATCTTCCCCAACAAACTGAAGTTGCCCTGAACTGTCTGCCTTAAATGCTCTTATGATTCCTCCGGGAAGCGGCATCCCGAGCCCAGCTTTTTCCGAGTTTTCAATCTCGAGAGTTGTGCGTACCTTCTCATGATTCTTCTGATGATCGAACTCATACTTCTTCTCTGCTGTTACTCCTTCATTTGAGAGAAGCTCGATCTGCTTCTGCTCCTTATCTCTCAGATGAGTTCTGCGGCCAAGTGTGTATAGGTGATATTCAAACAAACCCTCTTCTTCAAATCCTCCGCCTCCGCCCATACCTCTGGCCTCCATCACAGCCATATCTTTATACATAGATGGCTGAGGCCTTGGTGGTTGAACTCGATTCACTGTTCCGGCAACAAGCTGAAGTTGTGCATTCTTATATTCCGCACCGGAGTTGTTATCGATTGTTGTCCATCCTTTCAAATCCAGAACCTCATCTCCATCTCGCAATACTGCAACGTAATCCGCTCGCCATGTGAGACCTCCCGTTAGATAGCTTGTTTCCGTATTGTGCTCACCTCCTTTCATTGCCTGGATCAACCAGACAAGTGTTGGCTTTGTAAGGAGACCTTCAAGAGAAGGAAGTGCAAAACCTGCAACATTGCGGAATGCTTCAATCCCTTTTCCGGTTTTTAGGACGATTCCATCCGCATAACTTAGAAGTGTTCCGGATACTTTCCTTTCGCTATCTCCTTCCTCCACGGTTACGGATATTTCCTCATCAACATATCTCTCCAAAAGCTTATTCTGAGATACAAGATCATTGCGATAGTTCTGCTCCAGTACTGATGTATTCTTGTCAGTTAGATCTCGAAACTTTACTGATGTAGGATCAATCTGAGCAGCAACTCCGGAAAATCGAACTTCATTTGAACCTTTCTTAAGAGAGAGTTCCCTTATTTCTTTTACGAGACCGAGGTTGCCATTGTAGACAGTCACGTATGTTTCACCAGCTTCATCTGCATACGCCTGCGGAGCTTCTGCAATAAAACTTGCAGGTGGTTTACTGGTGATGATGTGCTCAGCTGAAATTGCGGGAGCAACCTTCTCTCGCATCATCATTGCTTGATCTTCTCCTGATTCTTCGGAAGGCTCACGTACGTTGCATGCAGAGAGAACTACCAAAGAACAAATGATGAATGATAGGTACTTTTTCATGATCAAAAGGGGAAATCATATGAAGTATATCATTTGAGACGAATAAGAAGACCAATACTTACAAAACCGATTATAGATCCCTAGCTAATCAATATTCCCACAATCGTAACTCCTGCCCCGAATATTATTCCTCCCAGTACTTCAAATAATGAATGCCCCATTCTCTCAGAGAACTTCTTCCACTGCTGAAGACGATTGAGAACTTTCCCCTGCTCTCCCTGAACGCGCCTCGTTACAACCGCATCGTAGTAGACGATGCATGCAAAGACGAAAGTGATAGCAAACTCAACAGAATCCAACCCGATCTTTCTTCCGACTACAATAACGAGTGATGTTACGAAAGCAGAGTGGGAGCTTGGCATACCTCCTGGCTGGAATACTCTGTGAACCCACATCCCTGTTCTAATCTTTTCGGTGATCACTTTAGCCACCTCACTTAAAAGCCACACCACAACTGGGATTAAGAATAGATACGTCCGCAGTGCTTCCTGTATATCCATGATCACATGGTATCACACCGCAGAGACATCGCAGATACGATTATAAGGACACTTGAAGCAAGCTGATTCGCTCGGAATAGGATCAAATTCTTTGGAGACGATCTTTTCCTGAAGTTCTTCGATCAATTTCGTAGTATCTTTCAAGCTTTCTTCTGACCTCTCTGTTTTGATCTCCTCACAGCCATCTTCACTGAGATACAAAATCACAAGCTCTTTACATGGTTCTCCAAGTGCCAGATCTACTGCAAGGGCAT